>JACOUZ010000062.1 GCA_016177515.1 Acidobacteriota bacterium | reverse complement strand
TACCAGCACGCCTGGGAAGGGTGGTCCCTCCTGCACCAGGGCGTGCCGATGGCCTGGAGCACCTTTCCGGACCGCTACCCGGTGAGCCAGGCGATCGATTTCCGCTGGTTCGGCGACCGCTACGTCGTGGTGCATCCGTACTACGACCACCCGCCGCTGTTATCGGTTCTCGTGGGGCTTGCGACCTCCCTCGGGCAGCGCGCGACCTACCAGATACCGTGGGACTTCCTGTCCGGGACGCTGCCGGTGATGCGTCTCGTTCCGATCGCCCTCAGCCTCCTCGGCATCGTGATGCTCTACCGCCTGGCCCGCGCCTACGGGGTGTCGGAGCGGGCCGCGCTCCTGGCGACGCTGGTGTACGCGACGCTGCCTCTCGCCGTGATGGCGCACCGGCTGGTGAAGGCGGAGAGCCTGCTGGCGATCCTGTTCATGGGCGCGATCCTGGCGGCGCACCGCCACCGGGGCACCGGCAGGATGGGCGACGCGATCGCGGCCGGCGTCCTCGGCGGGCTTTCGATCTGGACCAAGGCGACCGGCGTCGCGGTGGTGGCCGTCGTCCTCGTCCTGCTCCTTTCGGCCCGGCGCTACCGCGGCGCCCTCCTGGCGTCCGGCCTAGCGGCGGGGTTCTTCCTGCTCTATCTCCTGTATGCCTGGACGCAGGACTTCGGCATCTTTCTCAAGGTCGTCGAGGCCCAGGCGACCACCAAGTGGGTCGGCATGGAGGCGCTGCAGGATCTCCTGACGGGGAAGATCGTCACGAAGTATTTCGGGCGCGGCTGGTACCTGTGGCTCCTCCTGTGCGCCGGACTCGCCGCCTTCCGCAAGGAGCGCGCGCTCCTGCTGCCCCTGGCGGTCTACGGCACGCTGATCGCGCTGACCGCGGATCATCGGGTGATCTACGGCTGGTACAGGATCCCTCTCTATCCGTTCCTGTGCGTCGCCGCCGGAGCCGCGCTGGAAAGGATCATCGCGCGGGCGGACCTGTACCGGGTCTTTCCGTTCGCCATCACCGCGGTGTCCACCGGGGCGCTGTACGCCTGGGCGCGAAGTCCCATGCTGATCCAGAGCAAGCCGGCCGTCGCCGTCTTCGCACTGGTCGCCCTTCTTCCCTTCCTCGTCCGCCTGGCCTTCGAGCGCCCGTTCACCCGGAACCTCGCGCGCCTGGCGACCTGGGGCCTGGTGGCGATCTTCCTGCTCACCAGCCTGATCACGGTCGATGGGCTTCTGGAGATCTACTCCGCGACACGCGGCCGTCAGTGAGGCCGCCGCCGGCGTGGGGCGCCGGCGGACGGCGCTGCGGGGGCCAGCCCCAGGCGCTCCACCCCCGCGTCGATGAGTCGGTCGACGGCCGCCCGGCTCGAGGCCTCGCAGTACACGCGCAGGACCGGCTCGGTCCCCGACCCGCGGAACAGGATCCAGCCGGCATCGCCGAAAAGGAGCTTCACGCCGTCGAGCGTATCGACGCGCTCGATCGGGAGTCCGGCCAGGCGCGCGGGGGGGGCCTCCCGGATCCGCCGGACGGCGTCCCGGGCCCGCTCGATCGACACGGGCAGATCGACGCGGCGGTACGCATAGCGGCCGTACTCCTCCTCCACACGGGCCAGGGCGCGGCTCAGGCGGCGATCCGACACGGCGAGCCTCTCCAGAAGGACCAGGCCGATGAGGATGCCGTCGCGCTCGGGGAGAAAGTTCTTCACGCCGATGCCGCCGCTCTCCTCGCCGCCGATCAGGATGTCCTTCTCCAGCATCAGCCGGGCGATGTGCTTGAACCCGACGGGCAGGTCGTAGAACGGCAGGCCGAAGCGGCGGGCGATCCGCTCGGCCACCAGGGTGTTGGCGAAGGTGCGGGCGATGCCGCCGGTCCACTTCCTGTTCTCGATCAGGTGCAGGGCCACCAGCGCGAACACCTGAAAGGGGGAGAGGAGGCGGCCGGCCTCATCGCACACGCCGATGCGATCGGCGTCGCCGTCGGTGGCGATGCCAATGTGGGCGCGCTGCCGCACGACCGCCTCGCGCAGGGACGCCAGGTTCTCCGGGCGCGGCTCGGGCGGCGTGCCGCCGAACGTCGGGTCGGGTCCGGCGCGCAGGGTGGTGATCCGGGCGCGTCCTCCCTGCAGGAAATTCTCGAGGATGAGGCCGCCGCTCCCGTGCATGCTGTCCACCACGACGCGCAACGGGGCCCGCCGGATGGCGGCGCGATCGACCACACCCTGCAGACGGGGATGGTAGGCCGGCAGGAACGAATGCCGGCTCTCGGGCGGGCGGCCGGCGCGGGGCGCACCCCGGCCCAGCAAGTTTTCCACGCGGTCCGTCAGCTCGGGCGGCGCGCTGCCGCCGAAGGCGGCCTTGATCTTGAAGCCGTTGTATTCCGCCGCGTTGTGGCTGGCGGTGATGCACACGCCGAGCGGCGCGCCCGAGGCAGCGACCTGGCAGGAAACCATGGGGGTGGTCACCGGCCCGTCGGGGAGCAGGGTGGGCACCCCGTTTCCCTCCAGGACGGAGGCCGCGGCCTCGGCGAAGCGGCGGCCCAGGAAGCGCACGTCGTAGCCGATCGGAACCGGCCCCCGCCCGCCGCCGTCCTCCAGGATCACGCCGGCCACAGCCTGCGCCACGGCGCGCACATTGTCGAAGGTGAAATCGTCTGCGATGATGCCGCGCCAGCCGTCGGTCCCGAAGCGAATCGCCACTAGGAGTGTGTCCGAGTCATGGCATGGGTCGCGTTCGTGGCGCCGCGGGGTCGGCCGCTAGGCGCCGCGACGACCGCG
>JACOUZ010000061.1 GCA_016177515.1 Acidobacteriota bacterium | reverse complement strand
TGGTTCGTGCGAAAGGCCGGCACGTCTACATCGTGTACCCGGATGGCATCGGCCGCTCGCGCCTGACCGGCGCCTTGATCGAAAAGAAGCTCGGCACGCGCGGCACCGGCCGCAACTGGAACACCGTCCTCAAGCTCGGGGCCCTTGCGGGAGCTCCGCTGGAGCGCTGAGCTTGGCGGCACCGGCCGTCGCATGCTAGAATGCGCGTCCCCATGAATCCGCAGTTTGTCGTCAGCGCGCTGGCGGAAATCGCCGAGACGGCCTCCGAGACCCTCGAGCTCCAGGAGGTCTTCAACCGGGTTGCGGCCGCCGTCCGGCGGCTCGTCCCGTTCGACAACATCGGGGTGGTCCGGATCATCGACGGACAGTGGGCGGTCCTGCACGCGACCACGGCGCAGTGCAAGGTGGACGCCGCCGCCTGCTCGGGACCCGAGCCGCTGACGTCCTGGTCGCCGCGCCTGCGGCCGCGGCCCGGCCCGATACAACGGATCGACGACGCCGAGATCGAGCTCGACCCTGCCTTCCCCCTGGACGCCAAGATCCTGAAAGGGGGCGTGCGCTCCGCGCTCTGGGAGCCGTTTCGATCGGGAGAGATCTGGATCGGGGGCGTCTGGCTGTCCGCCTACCGGCCGCAGGCGTTCACCGATGAGCACCAGGAGGTCCTGGGCCCGATCGCGGCACTCCTGGGATCCGGCGTGGAGCACTGGCGGATCTGGGACGCCGAGCGCCGCCGGCGGGAACGGCTCGACCGGCTCGAGTCGCTCCTCGCAACGCTGGCGGTATCGCTCGACGTGCGGGAGGTGTTCGGCAGGATCTCGGAGGCCGTGCAGCCGGTCCTGGCCCATCAACTTCTTGTTCTCACCGAGCTGGACGCCCGCGCCCGCGCCTTCCGGGTGGTGGCGTTCGCCGGCGAGTCCGACGGCCTGACGCCCCAGGGACCGATCCGCCTCACCGAGCAGGAGTCGGAGCGCAGCGCCCTGGACT
The DNA here is from genome assembly GCA_016177515.1 of Acidobacteriota bacterium. Taxonomy (GTDB): domain Bacteria; phylum Acidobacteriota; class Polarisedimenticolia; order Gp22-AA2; family Gp22-AA2; genus Gp22-AA3. The sequence goes on along the minus strand of JACOUZ010000061.1, from coordinate 2,427 downwards.
TCGAGATTCTCCGGGACATGCCAGCCGAGCTGCCGCCCGCCACGGAGCGCAATCGGCTCCTGCTGTCCACCGGCATGCGCTCCTGGATCCGGGTCCCCGTCATGAGGTCGGGCGAGGTGCGCGGAGTGATCGGCTTCTTGCACCGCGAGCCGTCGCGCTTCGGCCCGGACGACGTCGAGGTCGTCCGCCGCATCGCGGACCGGATCGCCCTTCTGCTCTCGCATCAAGAGCTCGCCGAGAAGGCCCGCCTCGCCGCCGAGGCGGGCGAGCGCGCCGAGAGGCTCGAGGCGACCGTCCAGACCCTGACGCGCGAGCTGGAGGCGCAGGGGCGGAGCCGGGTCATCGGCGTGTCGCGCGCCTGGAAGGACGTCCTGCTCCACGTCGGCAGGGTGGCGCCCTCGGACACGACCGTCCTGATCACCGGCGAGTCGGGGACCGGCAAGGAGGTCGTGTCGCGCCTGATCCACCAGGGCTCGGCGCGCGCCGCAAAACCGTTCGTCGCCATAAACTGCGCCGCGCTTCCCGAGCAGCTCCTCGAGTCGGAGCTGTTCGGCCACGAGAAGGGGTCGTTCACCGGGGCCGTCGCGGCGAAGATCGGGCGGCTCGAGCAGGCCGCGGGGGGCACGCTGTTCCTCGACGAGATCGGGGAGATGAGTCCCCTGGTCCAGGCGAAGTTCCTCCGCCTCCTGCAGGAGCGGGAGTTCCAGCGGGTCGGCGGGACGCGCGTCCTGCGGGCAGACGTGCGGGTGATCGCGGCCACGAACCGGGACCTCGCCGCGGCGATTTCCCGGGGACAGTTCCGGGAGGACCTCTTCTACCGGCTCAACGTGTTCGAGATCCCGGTCCCGCCGCTGCGCGGGCGGCCCGACGACATCCTGCCGCTGGCCGAGTCGTTCCTCGAAGACCTGGGCCGGACGATGGGGCGGCCCGCCGCGGGGATCTCGCGCGACGCCCGCGAAGGGCTCCTCGCTTACCCCTGGCCGGGCAACGTCCGCGAGCTGCGCAACGCGATCGAGCGCGCCATTCTTCTCTGCGACGGAGGCCTGATCACCGGCGAACACCTGCCCGCGGTCGTCGGCCGGCCCGGGAACGCCCGACCGCAGGGAAGCAACGGCTCGCCTGTGGATCCCGCCGCGCCCCTTCCGGCCGGCGGCGTCCGGCTGGACGCGGTGGAGCGCAGCTTCGTGGAGAGGGCCCTCCAGGATGCGCGGGGGAACAAGTCGAAGGCCGCCCGCCTGCTCGGCCTGACCCGCTCCCAGTTTTACTCCCGCATGCAGAAGTACGGGGTGAACTAGCTCGATCCCGCCGACAATCCGGCAATCTGCGGATTAATCGACAACAAGTCGGATCATTCCGCGCCAGATGCCGCACGGCACGGCGGAGCCCAACCTTCGTGACTGCAAAGCGTTACGGACGCGGCGCGCACGCCGCGGCGGCCTGGCACGCATCTTGGTATGCACATCGTCCGGAGGATGCGGGCATGAGTCAGCGCAGCGTCGAACGGGTGATCGGCCGACTGGTGACGGACGAGGCGTTCCGCCGCCGGTTCGCGGAGGAGCCCCTTGCGGCGCTCAGGGAGGCGATCGAGTGCGGCGCCGAGCTGACGAGCCTCGAGCTGCAGGCGCTCGTCTCGATCGATGCGCAACTCGTCGATCGGATCGCCAGCGCGATCGATCCGCGCCTGCTGAAGATCGGCACGTGCGGAGGGCGATCGTGAGGCGCGTCGCCACGATCCGCGGCGGCGGCGCGGTAGCCCGCGCGCTGGCCGTGGCGCTCGCACTTGCGCCGGCGCCGGCCGCCGCTCTTTTCCTCGCGCCGCCCCCGGCCGCGACGCCGGCCGCCGAGCGCCGCTTGACCCTGGACGAGGCGGTCCGGCTGGCGCTGGAGAAGAACGAGGCGATCGTGATCGAGCGGGAGTCGCTGGCTTCCGCCGAAGCCGCGGTGACCGGGGCGAAGGGGGCCTACGACCCGCTCCTGGAGCTGCGCGGCGACTGGGAGCGCGCCACCCGGCCGGTGAACTCGGCGTTCTCGGGCGCGCCTCAGGGGAAGGCCTCCCCCACCACCGAGGCCACGGGGGCGGGCGCGTCGGTGCGGCAGCTCCTCCCCACGGGCGGCGCCGTCACCGTCTCGGCGACCGCGGCGCGCCAGACCACCGACGGATCCTTCACGCTCCTGTCGCCGGCCTACGGCACGCAGGTCGGGGTCGAAGTGCGGCAGCCGCTCTGGCGCGACCGCGCGACCGACGCGGCGCGCTCCACGCTCAAGATCGCCGCCTCGGACCGGAGGCGCGCGGCGGCCTCGCTCAGGAGCGAGGTCAGCGACACGGTCGCCGCGGTGGAGCGCGCCTACTGGACGCTGGTCGCGGCGCGGCGCGACGTCGCGGTGCGCGACGAGAGCGTGCGCCTGGCCGCCGAGCAGCTCAGGGAG
>JACOUZ010000031.1 GCA_016177515.1 Acidobacteriota bacterium | reverse complement strand
TCCGTGCCCAGATCGAGGAGACGACGTCCGACTACGACCGCGAAAAGCTCCAGGAGAGGCTCGCCAAACTGGTCGGCGGGGTCGCCATCATCAAGGTCGGCGCGGCCACCGAGACCGAGATGAAGGAGAAGAAGGCCCGCGTCGAGGACGCGATGCACGCCACCAAGGCGGCCGTCGAAGAGGGGATCGTTCCCGGCGGCGGTATCGCCCTGCTGCGTTCCATCCCGGGTCTGGAGAAGCTCAAGGAGAAGGGCGAGGACGTCCAGACAGGGATCAACATCGTCCGCAGGGCCATGGAGGAGCCCATCCGGCAGATCTCCATCAACGCCGGGTACGAGGGTTCCATCATCGTCCAGCAGGCCAAGGAAAGAGACAAGCCGTCGACCGGTTTCGACGCCTACTCCGGCAAGTGGGTGGAGATGTTCGACGCCGGCATCATCGACCCGACCAAGGTGGTGCGCACGGCCCTGCAGAACGCCGCCAGCATTGCCGCGCTCATGCTGACCACCGAGGCCATGATTCACGAGCTGCCCGAAAAGGAGAAGGCCCCGGCGGGCGGCCCGCGCATGGGCGGCGGCGACATGTACTGATCCGCCCGCGGCCGTCCTGCTTCCGGTCGCACGGACCCAGTCACAGTCGCGCCGAAGACAACTGAGCCCCTCGCGACGCGAGGGGCTCTTTTCTTGTCCGGTCCCCGGCGGGCGGGACTAGAAGCTCTGCTCCCCGAGCGAGAACCCGTTGAACGAGTCCGACACGACCACGTCCTTGGGGAGCGCCAGCCGGAAGCGGGCGGCCGCGACCTCCACGTTGGAGCGCACGTCGCGGAAGGTGAGAAGGGTCGAATCTCCGTCCGCTTCGACGTACTGCAGCTGCCGTGGCAGGTGGGTGGCGGCGTCCACCCAGATCTTCATTTCAGCCACCCGCTCCCGCAGCTTCTTCTTGCGCGGAACCAGAACCAGAAGATGGGTGTCCTTCAGCTGGTTCGCCGCGGAGAGCCGGAACTCGTAGTACTTCCCCAGCTCCTCGATCGACTGGCCGAGCCCGATGAAACGGAACAGCCGTTTGCCGACGAATTTCCTGATCGGAACCTCTTCCGCGCGTTTCAACGCTGGATAGTAGGCCAGGTACCGGTCCTCGGTGATCACGAACACCTTGCGGTCGGGTTCGAGGTACTCCCAGCGGACCTGGTTGGGGCGGTTGTAATACAGCTCACCCCTGGAAACGACCGGCCGCGCCAGGAGCCTGAGGTCTTTTCTCTCCGTGAAACCGGCGATCAACGTCGAGGTTTCGCGTTGCGCCCGATCAAACGACTGCAGGATCCGGGCGAGGAGAGGATCCGCATGCGCCTCGGACGGGTCTGCGCCGCTCTTCGGATCGGCGGGTGGCTCCCCGACGGCCGGCAGGGCCGGCGCGGCGAACAGCAACGCCGCCGCGAACGTCAGGGTGACGTATCGCCACCGGCCCACCATCGGGATCCTCCGCATAAGCCACACGCGGGCAATTTAACAGACGTCGATCGCTCCGTCAAGCAACGCGTGGCAGCGTGAAGATCGCGGCGGCGCGGGCCGGCAGGGCATGGCACCCGGCCGGAGATTGACAACCCGGCCGGCAACTCCGATGATCCGGCCCGGAGGTTCCGATGCCGCAGACGCTTCAGCACACCGCCATCGCCCTTCTCCTGCTTGCCGTCGCGGCTCCTGCCCGGAGCGCCGAGAAGCTCCTGCTCGGCCGCGTGCGCCCCGCCGCCGTTCCATCCATCTCGGAGGAATGGCGGAGAGACTACGATGCCTACGAGCCGGCCGCGGCAGACCTCGAGACGCTGGCCGCCCTGGAGGGCCCGGCGGTCCTGGAGGTCTACTTCGGAAGCTGGTGCTCCGACAGTCGCAGGGAGCTGCCTCGCCTCGCGAAGATCCTGGACCGCTCTTCTCCCCCCGGCCTGCGCGTCCGGTACTACGGCCTGGACCGGACCAAGACGAAGCCGGCACGCCTGGCACGGCGCGGGTCGATCGAAAGGGTCCCGACATTGGTCCTTTCGGCCGGGGGGCAGGAAATCGGACGCATCGTGGAAAGCCCTCGATCCACCCTGGAGCACGACCTCGCCCTGCTCGCGGAGCGACTGCCCCGGTCCTCCCGCGCGGAGGAAGGCGCCAGCCGGCCCCCGGGCCCGCGCTAGAAGCGCGCCAGATTGCGGGTCATCACGTCCTGCATGACCTTGCGGTGGATTTCATTCCACTCGTCGTTGGGAATGTCGAGGAAGGCCTTTACGACCTCCGGATCGAACTGGGTGCCGCTGCACTTGAGGATTTCGTCGCGCGCCGCCTGCTGCGTCAGCGCCCTGCGGTAGGGGCGATCACTGGTCATCGCGTCGAGGGTGTCCACGACCGCGAAGATGCGCGCGCCGAGGGGGATCTCCTTCCCCTTCAGTCCCCGTGGATAGCCCGATCCGTCGTAGGCCTCCTGGTGGCTCAGGACGACCTCCCGCGCGGCCTCCAGGAAGTTGATCCCCTGCAGTATGCGGTACCCGATCTCGGGGTGCTTGCGCATCTCGACCCATTCCTCCGGCGTCAGTTTCCCGGGCTTGCGCAGGATGGCGTCGGGGACGCCGATCTTTCCGACATCGTGCAGCAGGGCGCCCCGGTAGATGTCGGTCAGCTCCGGGTCCGTGACTCCCATCCTGCGGGCGACCGCAACGGTGTATGCGGCGACGCGCAGCGAGTGGCCAAGGGTCTCAGTGTCGCGGGTGTCCAGGGCGGTCGCCAGAGCCTCCAGAGTCGTCTGGTAGGAAAACTTCAGGCGGTCGAAGAGATCCTCGACCTCCCGGTTCTTCCGGCTCAGCTCGATGGTGCGCTCGGCCACCTTGGCCTCGAGGGTCTTCTGGTACTCCCATTTCTCGCGCACCAGGCGTTGCTTCTCCAGCGCCCTCTCGACGGTGATCCGCACCTCGACCAGGTTGAACGGCTTGGTCAGGTAGTCCGCGGCCCCCAGGCGCATGGACTGGATCGCCGTTTCCACGTCTACCACGCCGGTCAGCATGATGATCTCGGTGTCGGGCCGGATTCTCTTGATCTCCTGCAGGAACTGCACGCCGTCCATCTCCGGCATGTCGATGTCGCTGACGACCAGATCGAACCCGTTCGACTGCATCTTCCGCAGGCCGTCCGCGCCGTCGCACGCGGTGTCGCAGCAGTAGCCGCTGTCCGACAGGCCCTCCGCGAGGAGGTCGCGGATCGCCTGATCGTCGTCGACGATGAGAATGTGGATCGGTTCGGGCATCCGGCCTGTCCGTGGGACCCTGCGGCAGCGCGCCGCACCAGTCGCAACGGGAATCTAGGTTGCCGGATCACCAGTTGCAACGCCGGGCCTCCCACCGCGCCGGGGCGGTGCGGCGGCCGATTTCAATCCTTGGATTCGATTCTCTGCATCTCCAGCCAGTTCGGCCCTGCCTTGAGATCGACCACGAGGGGGACACGCAGCACGTGCGCCCCCTCCATGATCTCGCGCACCTTGCGGGCCACCGCGGACAGCTCCTTCCCCGGCACCTCGAGAACCAGTTCGTCGTGCACTTGCAGCGTCATTCGTGCGCCGCTTCCGGCCTCCTCGAGGCGGCGGGAGAGGGCCACCATGGCCAGCTTGATGAGATCGGCGGCGCTCCCCTGGATCGTGGTGTTGACCGCGGCGCGCAGTGCCTGCTGCCGGGCGTTGCGGTCCGCCCCCTTGAGCTCGGGAAAGTGGCGCACGCGCCCCAGGAGCGTCCGGACGCGCCCCTCCGATTCGGCCGCCGCCGCGGTCGATTCGAGGTAGTCCTTCACCCTGGGGAGGCGCTGGAAATAGGCCTCGATGTACCCTCCGGCCTCCTTCAGGGAGATCCCCTGCTCGCGCGCCAGGCGCTGCGAGCCCATGCCGTAGATGATGCCGAAGTTCACCACCTTGGCACGCCGGCGCATTTCCTCGCTCACCAGGCCGGGCAGGACACCGAACACCTCGGCCGCAGTGCGACGGTGGATGTCCTCCCCGGCGCGGAAGGCTTCGACCAGGGCCGGGTCCCCGCACAGGTGCGCCAGGACGCGCAGCTCGATCTGGGAATAGTCGGCCGACAGGAGCACGTATCCGGGTTCGGTGACGAACGCGCGCCGGATCTGGCGGCCCTGCTCGGTGCGAATCGGGATGTTCTGGAGGTTGGGGTCGCTGCTGCTGAGTCGACCGGTGGCCGCCACCGCCTGGTTGAAGGACGTGTGCACGCGGCCGGTCTTCGGGTTGAGGAGACCGGGCAGGCTGTCGACGTACGTGGACTTCAGCTTCTGCAGGCTGCGGTAATCCAGGATCCTCCGGGGAAGCTCGTGCGCCCCGGCGAGGTCCTCGAGGATTTCGAAGCTCGTCGAGAAGGATCGGGTCTTCCGAGTCTTGCGGCCGGGGCTCAGCTTCAACGTCTCGAACAGGACCTCGCCCAGTTGCCGCGGTGAGTTGATGTTGAACTCCCTGCCGGCGAGCCCGTGGATCTCTCCGGTGAGGCGGGCCAGCCGCGCCTCCCACTCGACGGAGAGGGAGGCCAGGAAGGCGGTGTCGATGCGCACGCCGGTCGTCTCCAACTCCGCCAGCACCGAGGCCAGCGGCAGCTCCAGATCGTCGAGCAACGCCAGCAGGCCGTCCCGACGCAGGCCGGTCTCGAGCGGCTCGCGCATGGCCAGGATCGCGCTGACGCGAGGGCAGACCAGGGCCGCGGCGCGCTCGGCTTCCAGCTCGTGCAGCGGGAGTCTCCTGGCGCCGGAGCCCAGCACCGATTCATAGGACGGGACCGCGAGGCCGCAGATCTCCTGGGCCACCACGTCGAGCGCGTGGCTGCGGCGCGAGGGGTTCAGGAGATAACTGGCCAGCATGGTGTCGAATTCAACCGCCGGGGCCGGCCATCCGAGGCGGCGCAGGAGCACCAGATCGCTCTTCACGTTGTGGCCGGCGCGGCGCACGCGCGGATCCTCGAACAGCGGCCGCACGAGCCGCAGGGCCGTGGCGGAGTCGATCGCCTGGGGCGCTCCCAGGTGGCGGTGCGCCAGGGGCACATACAGTCCGTCAGTTCCCGGTCCGGCCAGCGCAATTCCGACCAGCGACGCCCGCATCGGCTCGGGATGGTCCCGTTCGATATTGAACGCGACGACGCCGCCCGAGCGCAGCCGCGCCACCGCCCTCTCCAGTTCCGCGGCGTCGACGATAACCGTGTGCGCGGGCGGCCGCACCGCGACCGGGGCCTGGAACTCGTGCGCCAGTGCGCCGAACTCCAGATCCAGGAAGACCCGCCGGGCCGCCTCGTGGTCCGGCGTCCCGACGCGCAGGGAGTCCAGATCGAAAGCGAGCGGAACGTCGTACCGTAGCGTGGCCAGTTCCCGGCTCAGCCGGGCCTCCTTCTCATGATTCAGAAGCCCCTCCCGGTAGCTCCTCCGGCTCAGACTTCCGGCCGCCCCCAGGACCGCTTCCAGGTCGCCGTACCGGCGTATCAGGTCCCTGGCCCCCTTTTCGCCTATCCCCGGGACGCCGGGGATGTTGTCGGACGCGTCGCCGCACAGCGCCAGGACGTCCCGCACCTGCTCCGGCCTGACCCCGAAGACACGCTCGACCCCGTCACTGTCCAGGAACTCCTCGCTGACCGGGTTGTAGAACAGGATCCCGTTCCCGACCAGCTGCAGCAGGTCCTTGTCGGTGGCCACGATGACGATCGGACGGCCGGCCTTGCGGCCGCGGTCGGCCAGCGTGGCGATGATGTCGTCGGCCTCGTAGCCCGCCGTCTCGAGAACCCGCACACCCAGGATCTCGCAGACCTTCTTGACGTGCGGGATCTGCACGATGAGCTCCTGCGGCGTCTCCGGCCGGTGAGCCTTGTAGTCGGCGAACGCCTGGTGCCGGAAGGTGGGCTCCGCCCGATCGAAGGCCACCGCCAGGTACTGCGGACCGTGCTCGCGCAGGAGCTTGCGGAGCATGGAAGTGAATCCGTAGATCGCGTTGGTCGGGAGTCCCTTGCTGGTGCTCAGCCCGCGGATGGCGTAAAAGGCGCGATAGAGGTTGTTGCTGCCGTCCACAAGAAAGACGGTGCGCTCGGGATCAGGACGCTGAACCATCCCGCGATCCTCCTGCCGCGAAGAGCCCGGCGGCCCGCCGGGCGGCGCGCCAGGCCTCCTCCCTCCGCCCGGAGCGCAGCCGCGCCAGCAGCCGCATTTCCAGCACCCTGCGCAGGCGCCGCGCGCGCTGGCGCGGATCGTCCACGCACGCCCGCAGCCGCCGGCGGATCGAGGCGACCATGCGGACGTACTCGCCGTACTCGCGCCCGAGGCGGCCCGCCAGGTCGTCGCGCAGCGAGCGCGCCAGGGCGGGACTGAGGCCCCCGGTCGAGACGGCCACGAGAAGATCGCCGCGCCGCAGCACCGCCGGCATGACGAGTGTGCAGAGACCGGGGTCGTCGGCCACGTTGACGAAGAGCCCCAGGCGTCCCGCATCGCGCGCCACCCGCCGGTTCGTTGCGGCGTCGGACGTGGCGGCCAGTGCCAGGCGGGCGCGGCGCAGGCACGGGGGCCGGTACAAGGCGCGCCGCCACCGCACCCGCCGGCGCTTCGCCAGCTCACGGATGCGGGCGGTGACCCGCGGGGCGACCACGAGAAGGTCGGCACCGGACGGCAGGAGCGCCGCGATCTTGCGCTCGGCCACCCGGCCGCCGCCGATGATGACGCAGCGCCTTCCCGCCAGGTCCAGGACCACCGGGACGGCCATGGCGCGACGGCCCTGCGGCCTCAGGAGGGGCTGCCCGGGGCGGCCCCGGGACCGTCCCCTCCCGGAAGCCAGGGATAGATCGGGAAGGCCCGGCACAGGGCGGAGACCCGCGCCCGGATGGCGGCCATCCGCAGGGCGTCCGGCTCCTCCTCCAGGGCCTCCAGGATCAGCCGGGCGATCTCGTCCATCCGGGACGGGTCCATCCCCCGGCTGGTGACCGCGGGCGTCCCGAGGCGCACGCCGCTGCTGACCATCGGTTTTTCGGGATCGAACGGAATGGTGTTCTTGTTCAGGGCGATTCCGACCTTCTCGAGCCTCTGCTCCGCCGCGCGGCCGGTCAGTTTCTTCGGCCGCAGATCCACGAGGAACAAGTGCGTGTCGGTGCCGCCCGAGACGATTCGCATCCCGCCCGCCGCCAGGAGGGCGGCCAGACGCGCCGCATTCTCGACGGTCCGTTCCTGGTCCCGCCGGAAGCCCTCTGTCATCGCCTCTCTGAAGGCGACCGCCTTGGCCGCGATCATGTGCACCAGCGGGCCACCCTGCGTCCCTGGAAAGACGGCGCTGTCGATCTCCTTCGCATACCGTTCGCGGCAGAGGATGATCGCGCCGCGCGGGCCGCGCAGCGTCTTGTGGGTCGTCGTGGTGACGTAATCGGCGTAGGGCACCGGGTTGGGATGAACACCGGCTGCGATCAACCCGGCGACGTGGGCAATGTCGGCCATCACCAGGGCCCCGACCCCGTCGGCGATGCGCCGGATGCGCGGGTAGTCTATGACGCGCGCATAGGCGCTGGCGCCTGCCACGATCAGCCGCGGCCGGTGGGCGCGGGCCAGGCGCTCCATCTCGTCGTAATCGAGAAGTTCCGTGTCGCGGCTGACGCCGTATGGCACCACCTTGAAGTAGCGGCCCGAGAAATTGAGCGGGTGGCCGTGTGTCAGATGGCCACCGTGCGCCAGGTCCATGCCGAGAATCGTGTCCCCCGGTTTCAGCGCCGCGAGGTACACGGCCATGTTCGCCTGCGATCCGGAGTGGGGCTGAACATTGGCGTGCTCCGCCCCGAAGATCATCCGCGCCCGGTCGATGGCGAGCCTTTCCACCGTGTCGGAGTGCTCGCATCCGCCGTAGTACCGGCGACCGGGATAGCCCTCCGCGTACTTGTTGGTGAACACGGAGCCCATGGCCTCGAGCACGGCGCGCGAGGCGAAATTCTCCGAGGCGATCAAGACCAGCGTGTCGGCCTGCCGTGCGACCTCCGCCTCCAGCGCGGCCGCCACCTCGGGATCGGTCTGTCGCAGGGAGTCCAGCACGAGAACCTCCTTGCCCGTGCCTCGTCCGGCCGCGCTTCGCGCCGCGAATCCGGAGCGTCGAACCACCTCATCGGGGGAACGAAAGGAAGTTCTGCTCTGAATAGAGGGCTCGACGGGCGCGTGATCATAGGACACCCATCGCCGACAGATCAAGCCGCCGGCGTCTGCGCGCCGCATGATATGATCGCGGCCCCGCGCGGGCGGACGCGCCGCCGCGTGCAGCGCACGATGAGACCGCCCAACGCCCTCCACTATGTCGAGAGAGGAAACCCGCGGGGACCCGTTCTCCTGTTCCTGCACGGCATCACCGGTTCGCGGCGCTACTTCCAGAAAAGGGTCCGCCCGCTCGAGCAGGACTACCGGATCGTCCTCCCCGATCTCCTCGGGTTCGGACTGTCCCCCAAGCCGTACGTCGAGTACACTCTCGACCTCTTCCGCGACAGTGTGCGCGCGTTCGTCGAGGAGCGCGGCCTGGCCACCCGGCCGCTGATTCTCATCGGCCACTCGCTCGGCGGGCTGATTGCGCTGGAGTACGCCTCGCGACACGGTGACCACGTTCGCCGGATGATCCTGGTAAGCCTCCCACGCTACTGCGACCCCGTCACCGCCCATGCGCTGTTCTGGAAGGGCTCACCCCATTATCGCCGGCTGCTGAACGAGCATTCTCTCGCGGAGACGCTGGCGCAGATGAAGCGCAGCGGCCTCGAGATCACCCTGCGCTACCTCCTTCGCTTCCCCTGGTCCGTTCTGATCGACAGCCACAAGTTCACCTTCAAGTCCCTGACTTCGACCCTCGAGCATTGCCTGCTGAACTACCAGGTCGACGGGATCCTGCCGTTCGTGCCGCCCGTCCCGACGCTTCTGATCCACGGCGAGCAGGATTCCGTGGCGCCCATCGATCACGTCCGCCCGCTCCCGGAGCTCTACCCTTCCATGCGGCTGCACGCCGTTCGCGGGACCGGGCAC
>JACOUZ010000034.1 GCA_016177515.1 Acidobacteriota bacterium | reverse complement strand
GTCCGACACGGAGATGATCTGCGACCGCGTGGGGCTCCTGGTGCGGGGATCCCTCAAGGCGGTGGGGAGGATCGACGAGCTCGTGGCGCGCGAGGTCCCGTGCTGGGAGGTCGCGCTCCGCGGGGTCGGGAACGGGAACCTGCCGTGCGGGGAGGTGGTGTCGCGGCGGGACGACGGCATCCTGGTCCGGGTGGACTCGCAGGGCGATCTGCACCGGCTGCTTTTGATCCTCAACGGGCGCGGCGCCCGGCTCGTTTCGGTGACCCCGGGCCGGCAGTCGCTCGAGGACCTGTTCATCCGCGAGGCCAAGGCCGCGGTCCCGCCTGAGGCGGAGGCGCGCGAACGCCATGCTCGTTAGGATCAACGCCATCGCGCTCAACACCTTCCGCGAGGCGATCAGGCACCGCATCCTCTACCTGCTCCTGATCTTCGCGGTCGCGATGATCTCCTTCGCGCAGATCCTGTCGCTTCTCACCGTCGGCAGCGAGGAGAAGATCATCAAGGACTTCGGCCTCGCCTCCATCGACATCTTCGGCGTCCTGACCGCGGTGTTCATCGGCATCGGGCTGGTGAGCCGGGAGATCGAAAGGCGCACCGTCTACACGCTCCTGGCCAAGCCGCTGCACCGATTCGAATTCATCCTGGGCAAGTTCGCCGGGCTGTCGCTGACGCTCCTGGTCAACACGACGGTGATGGCCGCGTGGTTCTTCCTCGTCCTCCTGCTCAAGGGGATGTTCGACTGGAGGCTTCTGATCGCCGTGCTCCTTCTCTACTTCCAGTTCCTGCTGATCACCGCGGTGGCGATCCTGTTCTCCTGTCTGTCCACGCCTATCCTGGCGAGCGTCATGACCCTGCTCCTCTACGCCATCGGGCACCTTCTCTGGAGCCTGGACCTGCTCGCCGCCCGCCTGACGGCCGGGTGGGTGAAACTCCTGTGCCGGACGGTTTACTACGTCCTGCCCAACCTGGGGACCTTCGACATCAAGGGGGAGGTGGTGCATGGCCTGGCGATCGATGCCACGCGCATCCTGTGGGCGGCGGCCTACCTGGCGCTGTACGGTTCCGCGACCCTGTGGACCGCCTGCGCCGTGTTCGAGCGCAAGGAGCTCCAGTAGATGACGGCACGGGCGGCGGTCTGGAGCCCCCGCAGGCGCATGGCGCTGTGCGCCGTGACCGGCCTGCTCCTGGCCGCTCTCGTGCAGGGGCGGATCGAGGGGTCGAAGGGATCGGGGGCCGTGCACCCGCTCCTGTACCTGCCGTCGGGCAAGTACCTCAGGGTGGTGTCGCTGGGATTCGAAGAGCTGGCGGCCGACATTCTCTACCTGTGGTCCATCCAGTATTATGGCCATTACGACATCAAGGACCGCTACGGCTACCTCCAGCACATCTACGGCCAGATGATCACCGAGCTCGATCCGCACTACCTCGATCCCTACCTGGTCGGCGCGATGATCATGGCCGTGGAGGCGCGCCAGCCGGAGATGGCGCTCCGCCTCCTGGACAAGGGGGTCGAGAACAACCCGGACAAGTGGATCATGGCGTTCGAAGCCGGCTTCCTGTGCTACAACGATCTGCACGACTACAGGCGCGCGGCCTACTACTTCAAGAAGGCGATCGAGGCCCCGGGGGCGCATCCCCTGGTGCGCCGTTTGTATGCCGAGATGCATAACCGCGCCGGCGACAAGCGGACGTCGCTGCGGGAATGGTCGGAAATCTACCGGACGTCCGACGATCCCTACGTGCGCAACGTCGCCTGGAACCACGTTCACGACCTCAAGGTGGACGTCGACGTCGCCGATCTGAAGGGCGCCGTGTCGCGCTTCAGGGACAGGGCGGGACGCGCGCCACGCCGGCTCCGGGAGCTCGTGGCGAGCGGTGTCGTGGGCGCCCTGCCGTCGGACCCCGAGGGCCGGCAGTACCTGTACGATCCGCAAGCGGGCGACGTCCGGTACCAGGGCAGCCTGGTCCTCGGGCGCTGACCCGGCGCCGGGAGCCGGCCGGGGCCAGCGGGCGGGTTTCGGGGCGCCGCGCCCGGGTTGAAAGGACTCGCGCTGATGCCGTCAATCGTCCTGTGGCTCCTGGTCGCCGGAACGGGCGCCTGCATCGGCTCCTTCCTGAACGTCTGCATCCACCGCCTGCCGCGGCGCGCTTCGGTCGTGAGGCCGCGGTCGGCCTGCCCGGGCTGCGGCCGGGCGATCGCCTGGCATGACAACATCCCGGTCCTGTCCTTCCTGATCCTCGGCGGGCGCTGCCGTCACTGCCGCGCTCCCATCTCCCTGCGCTATCCGCTGGTCGAGGCGGCGACGTCGATCCTGTTCGTCCTGCTGTTCCTGAAGCGGGGACCCGGCTTCGCCTTCGCCCTCGACGCCCTGCTCGTGGCGGCGCTCCTGGCGCTCATCGTCATCGATGCCCTGCACCAGATCCTGCCGAACGCCATCACCCTGCCCGGCATCGCCCTCGGGCTCCTGACCAGCCCCCTGCGGGTGGGCCAGGACCGGCCGGTGATCGGGGCCATCGCGGGATGCGCGCTCGGCTTCGCCCTGCCCTTCACGATCAACGAAGCCTATCGCCTGTGGCAGGCGGCGCGCGGCGTGCGCCGGGACCGCCGGGAGGACGGCATCGGGCAGGGGGACTTCAAGCTCCTGGCGATGATCGGCGCCTTCCTGGGGGTCAGGCTCCTGCTCTTCACCCTGTTCTTCGGCGCGATCTCGGGGGCGATGTTCGGCGTGGCCATGATGATGTGGCGCGGCTACGGCTGGAAATCGAAGCTGCCGTACGGCGTCTTCCTCGGGGGGGCGGCGATCCTGGCGATGTTCGTGGGCGAGTCCTGGGTACGCCTGTACCTCGACCTGGCGGGAGCGGGACGGTGAAGCGATCGCTCCTGCACAGCTACGAGGGGCAGATCAAGGTGTTCCTCGTCCTTCTGGTGCTCTTCCTGGCGGTCGCTATCTTCCTCGACTTCCACCTCCTGGTCTCGGCGCGCGACGCCATCCAGAAAGAGGTCGGCACGCGCCTGGCGCTGCAGGCCGACCTGGTGCGCGCGGAGCTGGAGCGCGACCAGATGCTCCGTGGCCTCCGCGTCTCCCCGGGAACGCAGCCCTACATCCCGCCCACGTTCCTGAACCTGATGGCGCGGCAGAAGGGAATGCTGCAGATCGAGATCCTGGCGCTCGACGGCAGCGTGCTGTCGTCGTCCGACCCGGAGCGCGTCGGCAGGAAGGACGCCCGGCTCGCGGAGGATCCCTCCGCCTCCCGCCGCCTGCAGGCGGGAGGGAGCGTGATTGCGCCGCTCGACCGCGTGCGCTACTCGAGCTACGCGACCCTCGAGGCCTACCGCCCGATCCAGGACAAGGGGCGCGCGACTGTCGCCGTCATCCGCCTGACCACCGACGTGCCGGCCCTGGGAGCGGTCGATTTCAACCTGACCCTGATCGCGGCGTTCCAGGCGGCGGGGCTGGTGTTCATCCTGGCGCTGGTGATTCTGTTCGCTCGCTGGCTCCTGCAGCCGTACCGGCGCCTGCTGTCGGCCGCGGGCCAGGCCCCCGGGCAGGTGGCCGGGCTGGCCGGGGCCGCCGGGCGGGACGAGACCGACGACCTGGTGCAGGCCTTCCAGGGAGTGCTCGACAAGCTGCGCGAACAGGAAGGGGAGCTGCAGCGTCTGAAGGGGGCGGGCGACCGGGCATCGCCGCAGGCCCTGGCCTCCGAGCAGCTCGTGGGGGGCATGTCCAGCGCCGTTTTGGTGTTCGATCGGGACGGCCGGCTGGCGGTCCTGAATCCGGCGGCGGAGCGCCTTCTAGGGCTCGATCGGGGATCGTCGGTCGGCCGGAAGTACGGCGACCTTCTCGGCCGCTCCGAAAGGCTGATCGACCTGATCGCCCGGAGCCTCCAGACCGGCGAGAGCCTGTCGCGCGAGGTCGTGCCGCTTCTCGATCCCGCCGGCAAGGTGACCCACCTCGGCGCGATGGTCTCGCCCGTCAGGCCGGGGTCCGAGCTCTCCCCGCCCGGGCGGCCGCCCGAGGGGGTCTTCTGTCTCCTGGCCGACCTCACCGAGATCAAGGCGCTCCGGGAAAAGGTCGGCCTGAAGGAGAACCTCGTGGCCCTGGGGGAGATGTCGGCCGGCATCGCCCACGAGTTCAGAAACGCCCTGGCGACCATTCACGGGCTCGCCAGGCTGATTCTCAAGAGCAACGGCCATATGGGACCCTCCTCGCCGCGCGAGCACGCCGAGACGATCCTCAGGGAGGTGGAGGGGATCGAGCGTGTCGTCACCGATTTCCTGCGCTATGCCCGGCCGGTCACGCTCAACCTGTCGGAGGTCGACCTGCAGGACCTCGTGGACAATCTGGCGCGCGAGGCGCGCGAAGAGGCGGCGCCGGCCGGAGTGGCGGTCGAGGTGCGGGGGGCCTTCCCGCGCATCGTCGCCGACGAGGCCCTGGTCCGGCAGGCGATAAGAAACTTGCTGATGAACGCCATCGAGGCCTTCCCGCCGTCCGCCGCGGCGGCTTCTGATCGGGGACCGGGGGCGGCGGCGCGGCGGGTCGTCGTCCACAGCGAGCCGCAGTCGGACCCGCAAGGGGGCGTGCGGCTGGTGGTCGAGGACAACGGTCCGGGGATCGCGATGGAGGTCCTGCCGCGCATCTTCACGCCGTTCTTCACCACCAAGGTGCGCGGTACCGGGCTGGGGCTGGCGCTGGTCCAGAAGACCGCCGTCGTCCACGACGGCCAGGTCGAGGTCAAAAGCGATCCGGGGCGCGGCACCACCTTCGCGCTCATCCTCCCGGCCTGCCCCGGCGCCCCCGCTGCCGCGCCGCCGCTCTGACGCGCCTCGCCGGGCGGACCGGAGCCCGCCGCCGTTACGTCCTGTAACACTCTTCGTGCCGGAGACGAATCCGTAACCGATCCGGTAGCGGCCCTCCCCGGCTCAACCCCTTGTCGTGCCGCACTTGGGTCGCCTGTGCGTTCCCCGTCCGCCGGTGGCACATCGGTTGCTGGTGTCCAGGGTGCCGCGGCCGGGCGGCAGGCGAATGCGGCCCGGAGACGCGGCGGGACGAAACGCCAGGATCGAGCAGGAGAGAGCGCGATGGACCGACGGCGACGAACACCGAGACAGGCAGGCTGCGGAGAACGGGGGTACTCGTTCCCGGAGCTCCTGATCGTCATCGCGCTGATGGGGCTGTTCATCGTCTTCGGCGGGCCGGCGCTGAACGAGGCGTACAAGTCTTACAAGGTCCGCTCGGTCGCCGACGGGCTGGCGACCGACATCCGGGCGCAGCGCTACAACGCGGTCTCGAACCGGGCGCCGCGCACGATGACGATCAACAACCAGGCGGACGCCACCGCGCCGAACCAATACTCCTACACGAACTACAAGGGGGACGCGATCACGGTCCGGCTGGGCGGCGTGAACATCGAGACCACGAGCGCCGCGTCGATCACCTTCAACATCAACGGTTCGACCGGGGCCTCCGGCAACTCGACCGTGCGGGTGAGCATGATGATCAACAACGAGCGCAACGACCGGTACACCATCACCGTGACCCCGACCGGCACGGTGTCGACGGCCTACAGCACCTTCTAGGCGCGGGGAGAAGGACATGAGCAGGGCAGCGCTGGCAGTCGGACGCGGCAGAAACGATCGGGGGTTCAGCCTGGTCGAGGTGGTCATCGCCATCGGCGTTTTGGCCGGGGTCCTGCTGTCGATCTGCTCGATGTTCATCCTGGGAGGCCGCCAGCTCAAGACCGGCAAGACGATGACCGAGGCCACGACCATCTGCCACGCCATCATGGAATCGTTCGACAGCCTGTCGTTCACCGCCCTGTACACGACGTTCGGTGCCGTGGCGACCGACACCACCAGGACCGTCGCCAGCACGACCACCGGCAGCGCCATCGCCTCCTGGCAGGCGGAGATCAGCCGCAAGCTCGACAACGGGGTGGCCACGGTGACCATCCTGCCGCAGGGGCCGGGGACGCCGAACTTCGGCACCGCCACCGGCATCCGCATGACGGTGACGGTCACCTGGACCGAGCTCGCGCGGCCGCAGTCGGTGTCGTTGTCGACGGTGAGGTTCTAGAGTTGCGCAGGGAGGAGAAGGGCCAGCCGACCCCGAGGGGCGGCGGAATGGAGGACAGCGTGTTCAGCAACCGGACGTCCACGGAGCAGGCCGGCAGGGGGTTCAGTCTGATCGAGATGATGGTGGCATCCGCCATCTTCGCGATCGCCGCCGCGGTGGCCTTCATTCTCTACAGCGCCGCCCAGAAGTCGTACAAGTCGGGCGAGAACTTCACCGACCAGCAGCAGGGGACGCGCGTGGCCTTCGACCGCATGATCTCGGACATCCGGCTGGCCGGCTTCAACTACAACCCGGACGGCGACAGCACCCGGGTGGACGAGCAGGTGGAGGGCGCCTGGGACACCGCCGTCACCGTGCGCGGCGATTTCGACTTCGAGGACCCGGCCGCCAGCGTCACGCCGGAGTCCGTGCTTCCCGGATCCAATTACAGCGTCGTCTCCACCGGCAACGACGAGATCGTCACCTACGTCCTGGCGAAGCCCGGCCCCACCGGCGCCGAGACCCTCACCCTGCGCCTCGACCCGGACAAGCCGCGCAGCAAGGCGGTCAAGACGGTCACGATCCCGAACGTCGTCCTGAACCAGAGCAACCCGCCGTACACGCTGTACCGGGTCACCCTGGCCGACGTGACGGGGGCCTTCCCGTCGTCGCCGCAGGGGTCGACCAACTTCGTCTACGAGCCGGTGGCGGAGAACATCCGCAGCATGACGTTCCTCTACTACAACGACGCCGCCGCCCTGATCAGCCCCAACACGCCGGCCAGCAGCGCCGACGACATCGGCGGCGGCGACGGCAACAGCCTGACGCGCTCGCGCATCCGCCGGATCAGCGTCAGCGTCGTGGGCATGACGGCCGACGAGGACCTGGACTACACCGACCCCACCGACGCCACCGCCACGTCGCACTACCGCAAGTTCGATCTCCGGTCGGACGTCAATCCCGAGAACCTGGGGAAGACCGGAATCCGCGACCTGGACGTGACCCCGCCGCCCTCGCCGACCAACGTGAGCCTGGTGGCTGGCCATTGCCAGGGCGTCCTGGTGAAGTGGGACCCGCCGTCGTCCACTTCGGGCGTGACCTCCTACAGCGTCAAGTACTGGCCGAACGGGTCCCCTTCGACCTTCACGACGCTGGGAATTCCGTACCCGCACATCGAGTACGGCACCACGGACTACCTGGGACACGGGTTCGTCCCGGGCCTGACGCAGGGCAGCACGTACTGCTTCCAGGTGCTGGCCAAAGACGCGACCGGCAACTCGAGCAACTGGTCGCCGACGTCCTCGCCGCCCTGCGTCGCGGTGTCGGAGGCCACCACCCCCGGCACGCCGCAGAATCTGAAGGCGACCGGCAACGGCACGCTGGCGCCCCTCGACAGCAAAGTGCAGGTGACCTGGGACGAGGTGAAGGCGAACGCCAACACCCTTTCCGGCGACCCGAACCAGATCGGCGGCTTCACCATCATGCGCGACGCCAAGGGTTACAAGCTGTACCGGGACATCGTGTCGGCTTTCACGCCGAACGACGGCACGAACATGGTCGCCGCCACCGGCGTGCTCGGAGTGGGCGCGACCTCGTTCACCGACAACTTCGTCGCCAACTGCAAGACCTACTATTACAGGCTGGTGGCGGTCGACAAGTGCGACGTGGCCGGCGCGGCCAGCGCGGCGGTCTCGGGCCAGGCGGTGACGGTCATTGCCCCGTCCAAGCCGACCGGCCTGAGCGGCAACCGCACCTCCAAGACGAACATCCACCTGACGTGGACCCCCGTGACCACCAACGTCGGCGGCACCACCATCTACATCGAGCAGTACAAGGTCTACCGGGTCAAGCTGCCGACCGGCACGCCGCTGGGGAGCATCTCGCCCGGCAGCTTCACGTACAGGGGCATGGCGGCGACGCCGGTCTACGACGACTCGCTGGACAGCACCGACCACCGGGACCTCAGCAACGGCTACTCGATGTATTACGTCATCACGGCCGCCGACCTGTGCGGCAACGAGAGCGCCCGGTCCGACCCGGTCGAGGTCTACTGCACGTTCAACGGGACGCTCGGGACGAACCCCGCCGACACCTCGAGCAACGGCGGCAGCGTGCCGATCTCGGTCACCGTCAGCGGCACCAACACCTACGTCCGGGCCAAGGTCCGCATCCCGAGCCTGACGGCCCCGGGGACCGACGTCTACAACCAGGAGGTCTTCGCGACCTGCGCGACCTCCCCCTGCACGTACAGCTTCCCGGCCTGGGACACGTCCGCGACGGGCGG
>JACOUZ010000004.1 GCA_016177515.1 Acidobacteriota bacterium | reverse complement strand
GTCCCTGGACTGGATCGACGAATGGTGGCCGGTCGCTCCGATGCTCTTCGGCGCCTACCTCCTCGTCCGCGCCATCCAGGAGAGGCGGTCCTCGCAGACGAACTCCCGGTAGCGCGGCCCTGAGGTCCTGCCAGCGGCTGGCGTAGACCCTACCGGAATTGACGGGGTCGGGAACGTCGGCATAGCATCACTCGAAGGAGGGGATGGCGATGGCCACTTTCCACAGAGTTGCGGAGGTGACGGACCTGGCTCCCGGCACGGGTATGGCCGTTCAGGTGGGTGGACAGAAGATCGCTCTGTTCAACGTGGGCGGGACCTATTACGCGATCGGGGACACCTGCACTCACCGTGGAGGCCCTCTGTCAGAGGGGACGATTGAGGGGACCACGGTGATTTGCCCGTGGCACGGAGCCTGTTTCGACCTTGGCAGCGGCAGGAACCTGACGCCGCCCGCGCCGGGCGCGGTGCCGGCCTATCGTGTGCGCATCGAGGGAACCGACGTCCAGGTCGAGGTTTCCTGAGGTCACCGGTCCCCCGGGGGCCCGCGGCTGGGCGTCCAGGACCCGGGGACGCCACACCCGGTGCTGCAGACCCAGGCGAGCCGCAGGCCTGAATAAGGATGCAAGGCATCGGCTCGACCTCGGCAGGCGCGCCCGGACTCTTCCCGGTCCGGTCCGACGGGGCCGGCCTGGGGCAGGGGTAGGCACAGCGGCCGGCTCCGGCTCTGCCAGGGCGGCCCGCGCCATCATCTCGCGCTCCATGTCCGAAAAGTCTCCTGCGATCCGCTTGCTCGATGGTCATCCGCCCTTTCGATGTGCTTCAGCCCTCTTGACCCCTCCTCTGCGCGAGCTGTCGCAGCCTGTCCTCCGGAGCGCGACGTGCCGCCTCGCGAGGGCCTGACACCTGGAGCCCCTGCAGGCGGGGGATGGCGAAGATCGTGTTGTGGCCATCCATGATCCCGAATCGAGTCGCGGTCATCAAAGCTCCCAATCCTCTCACTGGAGCCGGGGGGCTCCGGGGAATACCCCTCTCGCCACCCCATCCGAGTAGGGCACCGAAGTGGCAATCGACGCCTTCCATTGCTTGTGGACCGTCCATCGCGGGCAGCTCACAGCGCGACCCGCCATTTAGTCAATACTCGACTATGACCAACCATTCACTCTCGGTGGACCACGACACCATTCCGAGAATTATGAGGTCTGGCTCCCCAAGCGACAGTTTCTTCGAACCATGTCGAATGGGACTGGAGGTGGGCCTGCTGCCGGCTTACGGTGTGATCGCCCAGGGCCGCTCCCATTCGGCCAGGCGGCGATGACGCTTGATCAGAGGAAAGCAGAGACGCTGCAGCTCGAGGACCATCCTGACCTTTTCGCGGAGATCCAGATTCTCTCTTTGCCGATGGAGGGCCGCCTTGCCCGCCCGGAGAACAGCGAGAAGCTCCGGACTCGCAAGCGGCCGGCTTCTCGATGTGGGGGCCATGCCTCAGAGCTCCAGGCCGAACCGTTCGAGCAACTGATCGAGCGTGCCTCGATCGAGCGCACCGGATTCCATCAGAGCGGCGGCACGCTCTCGTCGTTTCAGCGTCCGCGCACCCGGCTCCAGGTACAGGGCGACCAGGTACTCCGGCCTGACGACCCGGACGGGCACACCCTCGTACTCCAGGGTGACGGCACGGTCGATCGCTTCCTCGGCGAGACGGTTGTGCGCCGGAAGGAACTGGACTGGCACGCCGGCGATCATCACGTGCTCCGCCTGGGCCGGATAACCGCGCCCGGCCGCCCAGTCGTAGAGCGGCGCGAGGCTTACGATCGCCGACTCGTCTTCGGGAAGGAACACCAGGACATCCAAGTCGTATGTCGGGATGGGCTCCGCCCAGAAGACCATCGCCATGGCGCCTGCGACGGCGTATTCCTCCACGACGCCAGAATCCTTCATGTCGTTGAGGACGCGCAGGGCATCGGCGAACGACGGCATGCGCCTATGCTAACCGATCACGGCGCTCGACGGGTTCCACAGGGAGGGGACTGTTCGTGCCCCCAGGCTGTCCTGCCTACGCCGCGCGGCCCGAAGAGGAAGCAGCTCTGCTTGGGAGGCGGCTGAAGCAATCGTGGATACATGAGTCTCTTTTGCCATGCAAAAACGAATTGTCAGGGCCGATCTGTCAGGCCCTGGCCAAGTTCTCGTTTTGCAGTTCCAGTCCGACGAACTGCTCGAACGGTGAGTTTCTTCCGTGTGCGGCTCTCCAACAAGGCCTTGATCCGCTCGGCGATCAGGCAGTCCTCCAGGACTTCACAGTAGCCAGCTTGTTTCGCCTATGCTCGTGCTCTCGAACGTGGCTTCGGAGCTCTTTTCACCACGCAATCTCAGCAGCGATCGTACCGTCTCCTGAAGGACCTCGAGGCGCTCCTAAGGTGTCATCGAAAGCATCCACCGGATGAGAGTCAGGTCGACGCCGTCTTCGCGGTGCGTCGGTTCGCTGACGCGCCCGGCCTCGGTGTTCCGGGGTTGATGCCTGGAATCAGGGAGAGTCATTTGATCGGCGCCATCCCCTCACCTTGCGCTATGATGCGGCCCCCATGGACATCGCCATCCGCTGCCGCGATCTGCGCAAGGTCTACGACGGCAAGCCCCCGGTCGAGGCCGTGCGCGGGCTCGACCTGGAGGTGCGCTCCGGCGAGTGCTTCGGGCTTCTCGGTCCGAACGGCGCCGGGAAGACGACGACCGTCGAGATCCTCGAAGGGATTCTCGATCCGACGGGCGGCGAGGTCGAGGTGCTGGGGCTGCGCTGGAGCGGCGACCACGCCGGGCTGCGCGAGCGGATCGGCGTGTCGCTGCAGGAGACCCGGCTCTCCGAGAAGCTGACCGTCGAGGAGACCCTGGAGCTGTTCGGCTCGTTTTACCGGAAGGGCCGGCCCGCCGCGGCGGTCATGGAGGAGGTCGGCCTGACCGAGAAGCGCCGCGCCTGGGTGATGAAGCTCTCCGGCGGGCAAAGGCAGCGGCTCGCCGTCGCCTGCGCGCTCGTGGGGGACCCCGATCTGCTGTTTCTCGACGAGCCGACGACCGGCCTCGACCCGCAGTCGCGGCGATCGCTGTGGGACATCATCCGCGACCTGCGGCGGCGCGGCCGCACGACCCTGCTGACCACCCATTACATGGACGAGGCGGAGAGGCTGTGCGACCGCGTGGCGGTCGTGGACCACGGCAAGGTCATCGCCCTGGGCACGCCCGCGGAGCTGATCGCCTCCCTGCGCGGCGAGCACGTCGTCGAGTTCGCGGTGAACGGCGACGCCGGGGCGGGCGCGGGCGCGCCGGGCGACTCCGGCGGCGGATCGATCGCCGGCGCCCCGGCCGCAACGCCGGCGCCCCTCGATCCGCAGAGCCTGCTGGGCGTTTCCTCCGTCAAGTCGGCCCGGGCCGAGTCGGGAAGCATCCTCCTGACCGTGGACGAGCCGCACGTCGCCATCCCGGCCCTGCTGGAGCGGCTCGGGCGCGAGGGGCATTCCCTCTCGCGGCTCACGACGCGGCACGCCAGCCTCGAGGACGTCTTCGTGGCCCTCACCGGCCGGCATCTGCGCGATGAGTAGCGACCGATGAGCCAGCCGCGATGAGCCGCCGCCACCCGTTTCTGCTCCTGGTCCTGGCCCGGATGCGCGAGCTGATGCGCGAGCCGGAGGTCGTCTTCTGGGTGTTCATCTTCCCCATCCTGCTGGCGGTCGGCCTGGGGATCGCCTTCCGCAACAAGCCCCCTGACGAGATCGTCGTCGGCGTGGTCGACACAGCCGGATCGGGGCCGATCCTCGCCGCCCTGACGCCGGCTGGCGGTTTCGCGGTCGAGGCCGTCTCCGCGCCGGAGGCCGCCAAGCGCCTGCGCCTCGGCAAGGTCTCCCTCGTCGTGGTGCCGGGCGCCCGCTACGAGTACCGCTACGACCCGACGCGCCCCGACAGCGTGCTGGCGCGCCAGAAGGTGCACGACGCCCTGCAGCGCGCCGCCGGCCGCGCCGACCCGATCGAGGTCACGGAGACCCTCATCACCGAGCCCGGCGCCCGCTACATCGACTTCCTCATCCCCGGCCTGCTCGGCATGAACATCATGAGCGGCGGCATGTGGGGCGTCGGCTTCCTCCTCGTCGACATGCGCACCCGCAAGCTCCTCAAGCGCCTCATCGCCACGCCCATGCGACGCAGCGACTTCCTCGGCGCCATCATGACCAGCCGCATCCTCCTCGTCCTCGCCGAGATGGTGCTCCTGCTCGTTTTCGGCCGTGTCATCTTCCACCTGGTCATCCAGGGGTCCCTCTGGACCATCACCCTGCTCGCCATCCTCGGCGCCTTCGTGTTCGCCGGATTGGGCCTCCTGGTCGCCAGCCGCACCGCCCGGATCGAGACGGCCTCCGGATTGATGAACCTCGTCATGCTCCCGATGTTCGTCTTTTCCGGGATCTTCTTCTCCTCCGATCGCTTCCCCGCCGCCGTCAGGCCGTTCGTCAAGGCGCTCCCCCTCACCGCCCTCAACGACGCCCTGCGCGCCGCCATCCTCGAAGGGGCCGACCTCCCCTCGCAGATCGGCCGCATCCTCGTCATGCTGGCGTGGGGCGTACTGGCATTCGTCGTGGCGCTGAGAATCTTCCGCTGGAATTGACGCGGAGTCGCGAAGAGAGCGCGGAAAGGAAGAGGTGAGACCGTGCCGGAGCTTCTGGTCAACATCGACGTCGAGGATCTCGAGCGGGGCATCGCCTTTTACGTCCATGGCCTTGGACTCAAGCCGGGGCGCCGCCTCGGTCCGCAGGCACGCGAGATACTCGGCGCGTCGTCCCCCATCTACCTCCTGGCGAATCGAGGCGGCACGCGCCCCTTCGCGGAGGGGACGTCGCGGCGGGATTACGGCCGCCACTGGACACCGGTCCATCTCGATTTCGCCGTCGACGACCTTCAGTCCGCGGTCGACCGAGCGCTGGCGGCCGGGGGCAGGATGGAAGGCCCGATTGACGAACGGGCGTGGGGGCGACTCGCCAGGATGGCCGACCCCTTCGGCCACGGGTTCTGTCTCCTGCAGTTCAAGGGGAGGGGCTACGACGAGATCGTCCAGGGGCCATCGGAGTAAAAGACGTCCAGGGTCCTGCCGCCGACGGCGGGACATCCAAATCCGCGCCCGAAAATCGGTGGATCGCGGCGCACACGGCCGAGTAGACTCTCGACATGGACACCCTGCCGCCGACGGCCGAGATGGAGCGGGCTTATCTCGAGCGGGACGCCTCCGACCATGGCGTCCTGCTGTCCTGGGTGCGCAGTCCCCTCGGCCCTCTGGTCGCCGGGGCGACGGCCGCGGGCGTCTGCCTGCTGGAGTTCACCGAGCGGCGGGTGCTGGAGGCCCAACTCGCCACGACCAGGAGGGTGTTCGGCGGGCCGGTCACCCCGGGCTCCAACCGGCACCTGGAACTTCTGGAGACCGAGCTCGCCGGTTATTTCGCCGGCGCGTTGCGGAAATTCTCGGTTCCGCTGGTGTATCCCGGCACACCGTTCCAGCGGCGCGTGTGGGAGCAGCTCCTCGCCATCCCGTACGGAGAGACCCGATCCTACGAGCAG
>JACOUZ010000028.1 GCA_016177515.1 Acidobacteriota bacterium | reverse complement strand
GTTCGAAGGCGTGTCGGATGATCCGCTCGACGCCCTTGCGGGTGTTGACTTCCTCCTGAATCGCTATCTCGTCGGGCGTTCCCTTCTTGAAGATCCCCCCCATCCCGACGTAGAGCCCCTCGGTGTTCTCACGGAAGACGACGAAGTCGATGTCCCGGGCGGTGCGCCCCTTCAGGGGAGTCAGGTGGTCGGCGAGGAGCTTCACCGGCCGCTGATTGACGTACAGGTCGAGCTTGAAGCGGATGCCGAGGAGGATGTCGGCGGCGTGCCGGTTGTCCGGGACGCGCGGGTCGCCCAGCGCCCCCAGGAGGATCGCATCATAGCCGCGCAGCGTCTCGAGGGCGGAGTCGGGGAGCGTCTCCCCGGTCTTCAGGTAGTGATCGGCGCCATAGGGCAGCATGTCGAGTTCGAGGGTCCGGCCGCTCACCTCGGCCGCGGACTGCATGGCCAGGACCGCCTCCCGCGTGACCTCGATGCCGATCCCGTCCCCCGGGATGACCGCGACGCGCGTCATGACTTCCGGTCCCCGGTCGGCCGCTTCGGGGCGTCGCCGGCCGCGAAACCCGGGAGCCGCTTCAGCCACGCAGCCCCTCCTCCCCGTCCCGCGGCCCGGCGGAACGCCTCGTCCACCTCCCCCGCCGGGACCCGGCCCTGCAGCCGGCCGCCGCCGGGCAGGTCGAGGACAGGGACCTCACGGTCGTAGCGTTCCCGGAGCGCCGGGTCGGAATCGATGTCCACCACGCGCAGCGGCACGCCGTGACGGCGGGCCGAGCGAGCGGCCAGGCGCTTCAGCG
The DNA here is from genome assembly GCA_016177515.1 of Acidobacteriota bacterium. Classification (GTDB taxonomy): domain Bacteria; phylum Acidobacteriota; class Polarisedimenticolia; order Gp22-AA2; family Gp22-AA2; genus Gp22-AA3. Next base: position 4,122 of record JACOUZ010000028.1, on the reverse strand, counting down.
CGAAGCAGGGGGAACATCCCTGCCGCGCGTACAGCACCGCCGCCGCGATCTCCTCCGGCGGATCGCCACTCACGTCAACCCTCCACGAACGAGGAGCCGCCTGCCGAGGCGGAGGCCCAGAAGCCCCGCCCCGGCCCCCACCGCATCGCTCAGGACGTCCGTCACGTCCGCGAATCGATTGGGAACGAATTTCTGGTGGATTTCATCGCTGATCGCATAGCCCATGCACAGGAGAAAGGCCAGGGCCAGGGTGCGCCCGGAGAACGGCAGCAGGAGCCCGTTGTTCAGGGCCCGGGCGGTCAGGACGGCCAGTCCCATGTACTCGATCGCGTGCGCGACGTAGTCCGGATAGCTGGGGGCCCAGGGTACATGCGGCAGCCCCGACAGATAGTAGATCAGGAACCCGTAGGCGAGGAGTGGACCCCAGATCCAGATCGCGCGCAGGGCTCCCCTGGGGGACATCACCGCAGCGGGAAGGGATACATCACGTACGCGATGATGAGCGACAGGACGACCATCGAGCCGCCGAGGATGAGGATGACGCGCAGGCGGTCCTTCGTCTCGGTCTGCGTCAGGAACGCGAAGAACACCGCGACCAGGGCGGAGAAGATCAGCAGATTGGCGAAGTGGCTCCGGATCATCAGATCTTGCGCCCGGTGGCGATGTCGAAGCAGTCCAGGATCAGCAGGATGTTCATCAACCCTGCCGTCAGGAGGAAAACCGTCCCGTACTCGTAGGTGACGCTCCGTACCCGGGCGCGCATCCGCTCGAGTCGATCCAGCCGCCCGGGGTCGCCGTCCTCGCCCGGGAGCGCGAAGACGATGGCGCCATACGTGTGGTAGCGGCTGATCAGGTCGATCGGCCCGGTGGCCAGGTTGTCGAGGGTGGCCAGAAAGGAGAGCGGCTGCCGCGGTTCGAAGAGGGAGGCCGCGCCGTCGGAGGCCACGCCGAGGCTGAACAGGCCCACCACGACGGCGAAGAACACCGCGGCGCGGACCCTCTTCCCCAGGTAAAGGTGGCCCAGACCGGGAACCAGCCAGGTCAGGAAGCACGCCACGAACGCCGCCGCCGCGGGACGGCCCTCCGGCCCGGCCTGCTCCACGACCGTCTCGCTCACGGCGCTACTCCTTGACGACCCAGACCTTCACGTCCGCGACCACCTCGGGGTGCAGGCGCACCGGCACCGAGTAGATGCCCAGGCTCTTGATCGGCTCCGGGAGCTGGATGCGCCGCTTGTCCACGACGATCCCCTCGTTCTGCAGCGACTCGCCGATGTCGGCGGAGGTGACCGAACCGTACAGCACGTCGTTTTCGCCGACCTTGCGGACCAGCGTGAGCGACACCGCCTGGATCCTGCGGGCCAGCGCCTCGTGTTCCTCTTTCTCCTTCAGCAGGCGGGCGACGTACCGGCGCTTTTCCCTCTCGATGACCTTCAGGTTGCCGGGCGTCGCCAGAAGCGCCTTCCCGAACGGGAGAAGGTAGTTGCGGGCATAGCCGGCGGCAACCTTGACGACCTCGCCGCGCCGCCCCAGCTTCTCGATGTCTTCCTTGAGGACGATTTGCATGTGCGTCTCCGGCGCCTGCGCTCTGTCTCAGTCCGAGGTGAACGGGATGAGGGCCAGCAGGCGCGCCCTCTTGATCGCCTGCATCAGCTTGCGCTGGTGCTTCGAACAGGTGCCTGAAATCCGCCGCGGGAAAATCTTGGCGCGCTCCGGGGTGAACGCCTGGAGGAGCCTCAGGTCCTTGTAATCGATGAACTTGATCTTCTCGTCGCAGAACTTGCAGAACTTCTTCTTGCGGAACAGGAACTTCTTCTTGTACTGCTTCTTGCGGCCGCGATCCTGCCCGCGGCCGCCTCCGGACCCCCTGCCTCCCATCCTCATCTTGTGTCTCCGGCCTTCAAGGTGCGATCGGCGGCTCGAGCGGGATCTCGTCGCGCTCCGGCCGCGGTTTCATCATCGGTGACGGGCCGATCTGGGCCTCGTTCTCGACCCGGACCACGAGGTGCCTGAGGATCCGGTCGTTCATGCGGTACCGCCTGTCCAGCTCCCTGACCAGGGACGGCGGGCATTCGATCGTCAGGAGGACGTAGACGCCTTCCTCGCTGCGGCGGATCGGGTAGGCGAGGCGCCGTTTGCCCCACTTCTCGACCTTGATGACCTTGCCCTTGGCCGAGCCGATCACCTGCTCGTATCCCTTGACCAGCTCGTCGATCTCATCGTCCGTGTAAGTCGGGTCGGCGATGAACACCGTTTCGTATTGTAGCATTCCGGAAACTCCTCTCTGGTCTAGAGTGCCTCTTCGCCGGCGGGGTCCGCCGGCTTCCTGTTGAAGCGATTCATGGCGATCGCAATGCCCTCCGACAACGCCACCTCCGCGCACTCGGCCGCCTGCCGCAGGACTTCAGGCAGGAGCTTCTGCTGGCGACGCGGAAACGGCCGCAGCACGAAATCGGCGTGCAGCTCACTCGGCTCGGGAGGGCCCACGCCGACCCGCAGCCTCGCAAAGGCCTGTGTGCCCAGGGTCTCCACGATCGACAGCAGGCCGTTATGCCCACCGTGGCCGCCGCGCGAACGCAGCCGGATCGTCCCGAAATCCAGGTACAGGTCGTCGCAGACGACCAGCAGATCCCCGGGTCCCGCCCCGGCCACCTCGAGCAGCGCGGCCACCGCCACGCCGCTCCTGTTCATGTAGGTCAACGGCCGCGCCACGATCGCCTCGGCGCCGCCGACGGACACGCGGCACACGATCGAACGGGCGCGTCGCGCCTCGCAGGGCCGGCCTCGCCGCCCGGCAAGCTCCTCGGCCACCCGGTAGCCGATGTTGTGACGCGTCGCCGCGTACTCCTCTCCCGGGTTGCCGAGGCCGACGAGGACCTTCACGTCGCGCCCATCTCCGTCCGGGCCTACTTCTTGGGTTCCGGTTTCTTCGCTTCCTTCTTCTTCGATGCTTCGGCGTCCTCCGCTTCGCCCGCCGCTTCCTCCTCCGCCGCCTTCCCCTTCTTGATGACCTCGGGCTCGGCCGGTGCGGCCGGCGCCGCCTCGGCGGCCGGCACGGCGATCTCCTCCTTGGCCGGCGGGCTGACCACCACAAGCGTCTGGTCGGTCTCGGTCAGGATGCGGTAACGATCGCTCTTGGGCAGGTCCGAGACACGCAGCGCGTCGCCGATCTTCAGCGGCGTCACCTCGATGGTGATGTGCTCGGGGATGTCACCCGGCAGGCAGGAGACGCGCACCTGGCGGGTGACGTGCTCGAGGATCCCGCCGTCCAGCTTGACTCCGGCCGCCTCTCCGGTGACCTGGACCGGCACGTCGACCTCGATCACCTCGTCCATCTGGATGCGGACGAAGTCGGCATGGATGAGGCTTCCCTTCACGGGATCCACCTGGTACTCCTTGATCATCACGTGGCGCCGGGTCTCCTTCTCGGCCAGGCTGAGCTGGAAGATGGTATTGACCCCCGACTCCGAATGGATGATCTCCAGGATCTTCTTCGGATCCACGACGATGGGCACGGGCTCCTTGCGGGCGCCGTACACGATGGCGGGGATCTGGCCCTCGCCGCGCAGCCTCCGGGAGGCGTTCTTGCCCAGGCCCCCCCGGCTCTTCACTTCAACCACCCGTTCCTTCATCGTGCGTTTCCCTGTGCCCGGGCGCGGCGTGCGCCGTCCCTGCGGCCAAAAAACGGGACCTCTCGTCGTCCCGGGAGATCCCGTGTCCCGTCGCGTCCGCGCTAGACGAACAGCGAGCTGACCGACGAGTTCGTGTGGATTCTCTTGATCGCCTCTCCCAGGATCCCCGCCACCGAGAGGATGGTGATCCGGCCCGCCTTCCTTTTCTCCTCGCTCATCGGGATGCTGTTCGTCACCACCGTCTGCACCATCTCGGACGAGCGGATGCGCTCCACCGCCGGCCCGGATAAAACCGCGTGGCTGAAGCAGCCGTAGATCGCCTTCGCCCCCTTGCGCGTCAGCGCCTGCACGGTCCCGGCCAGCGTCCCGGCCGTGTCCACGATGTCATCCACAATCAGGCACGTCCGCCCCTCCACCTCGCCGATGACGTGCATCACCTTGGGCTCGTTCCCCTCGCCCCGGCGCTTGTCGATGATCGCGAGGGCGGCATC
>JACOUZ010000027.1 GCA_016177515.1 Acidobacteriota bacterium | reverse complement strand
GTGATGGTCGTCAGCGACCTGGACAAGGCGGCGAAGATCGCCGGCTGATCAGTCTTCCTCGTATTTCTGCTTGAGGACCTGGAGCACGGCGGGATCCGCAAGCGTCGTGGTGTCGCCCAAGGCCCTCCCTTCCGCGATGTCCTTCAGGAGCCGGCGCATGATCTTTCCCGAGCGGGTCTTCGGGAGCTCGGCGGTGAAGACGATGTCGTCCGGACGCGCCAGGGCCCCGATCCTGCGCACCACGTGCCCCTTCAGCTGGCTCACGAGATCGCCGTCGCTCTGGATCCCTTCCTTGAGCGTGACGAACGCCGCCAGGGCCTGTCCCTTGAGATCGTGCGCCTTGCCGACCACGGCCGCCTCGGCCACGGCCGGGTGATCCACCAGGGCGCTTTCGACTTCCATCGTGCCGATGCGGTGCCCGGCGACGTTCAGGACGTCGTCCACCCTGCCGAGAAGCCAGAAGTCCCCCCGGCGGTCTCTCCGGGCGCCGTCGCCCGGGAAGTACGTTCCGGCGTCCCATTTCGACCAGTACTGCTTCACGTATCGATCCGGATCGCCGTAAATGGTCTGCAGCATCGCCGGCCAGGGCCGCCTGATCGCCAGGTAGCCGCCCCCTTCCTTGACGACGCGGCCGCGCTCGTCCAGCACCTCCGCCTCGACACCGGGGAACGCTCGGGTCGCCGATCCCGGCCTGGTCGGAGTGATTCCGGGGAGGGGCGTGATCAGGATCATGCCCGTCTCGGTCTGCCACCAGGTGTCGACGATCGGGCAGCGCCCGCCGCCGATCTTCTTCCGGTACCACATCCACGCCTCGGGATTGATCGGCTCGCCCACCGTCCCGAGCAGGCGGAGCGACGAGAGGTCGTACCTTCCAGGCCAGTCGCCTCCCCAGCGCATGAAGGCCCGGATGGCGGTCGGCGCCGTATAGAAAATCGTCACGCCGTACTTCTCGCAGATCTGCCAGAACCGGCCGCGGTCGGGCCAATCCGGCGCCCCCTCATACATCAGGACGGTTGCGCCATTCGACAGGGGGCCGTAGACCACGTAGGAGTGGCCGGTGACCCAGCCGATGTCGGCGGTGCACCAGTAGACGTCCTCCGGCTTCAGATCGAAGACCCAGCGCGTGGTGGTGTGGACGCCGACCATGTACCCGCCCGTGGCGTGCACGATTCCCTTCGGCTTGCCGGTCGTCCCGGACGTGTAGAGGATGTACAGCATGTCCTCCGAGTTCATCGGCTCGGGCGGGCACTCGGCGGACCGGTCCTTCATCAGGTCGTGCCAGAAACGATCACGTCCTTCCTGCATCTGCACCGGGAAGTTGCCGCGCCGCACCACCACCACGTGGCGGACGCTGGGAGCGCCGAGCAGCGCCTCGTCGGAGAACTTCTTCAGAGGCACCTCGGAGCCCCGGCGGAACCCGCCGTCGGCGGTCACCAGGACGGTGGCCTTGGCGTCGTTGATCCGCTCCTTCAGGGCTTCGGACGAGAATCCGCCGAAGACGACACTGTGGACCGCGCCGATCCGGGCGCAGGCCAGCATGGCGATCGCCAGCTCAGGGATGAGAGGCATGTAGAGGGTGACGCGGTCTCCCCTCCCCACGCCGAGCTCCTTCAGCACGTTGGCGAACCGGCAGGTCTCCCGGTGCAGCTGCGCGTAGGTCAGCGTGCGCTCGTCGCCCGGCTCCCCTTCCCAGAGGATGGCCGCCCGGTTCCGCGCGGCCGTCCCCAGGTGCCGATCGAGGCAGTTGAAGCTGGCGTTCAGCCTGCCGCCCACGAACCAGCGGGCGTGCGGCGGGTTCCAGGCCAGCACCTTCTTCCAGGGCCTGAACCAGGCGACCTCCCGCGCGCACGAGGCCCAGAAGGCCTCCGGGTTCCCGCGCGCCCGGGCGTACACCGACACGTCGCGCACGTGGGCCCGCCGACGGAACGCGGCGTCCGGACGGAACACCCGGTTCTCGTGGAGCAGCACATCGATGCCGGGCCGGGTCCCGGATGGCGGCGCTTTCCGCGGCACGGTTCACCTCGCTCGTTCGGCGCAGGATAAGCAAAGCAGGGCGCAGACTATAACGAATGGTCTCGCGGAGTGTCAAACAGGGAACGCGGGACACTGCCTTCCCCGGACGATTTCCTTTATGATCCTCCGCCGGCAGGTGGATGCACCCGGCTTCGTGATGCAGGAGGCGTCGTGGCGGTCCTGGACCATCTGATCTCGCGGTCGCTGCCGCTCGTGCCCCGGGGCGTCGTCCGGGCGTTCTCCCGGCGCTACATCGCCGGAGACGCCCTTGAGGACGCCGTGCGCGTGGTGCGCGGGCTGAATGGCGGAGGATACATGGCGACCCTCGACGTCCTGGGGGAGAGCGTGGATCGGCCCGCGCTGGCGGAGGCCGCGGTGAACGAGTACATGCGGGCCCTGCGGGCCATCCGCCAGGAGTCGATCGATGCGAACGTCTCGATCAAGCTGACCCAGCTCGGCCTCAAGCTCGACCTGGATTTCTGCCTCGCCAATGTGCGCGCCCTCTGCCTCTCCGCCGGGGAACAGGGGAACTTCGTGCGCATCGACATGGAGGACTCGACCTGCACGTCGCCGACCCTCGACCTGTTCCGGGGCCTTTGCCGGGAGGGATTGGATAACGTCGGCATTGTCCTGCAGGCCTGCCTGCGGCGCAGCCTGGCAGACGTCCGCTCCCTGCCCGAGCGCTCGAACGTCCGCCTCTGCAAGGGCATCTACATCGAGGCGCGATCGATCGCCTACCACGACCGCCGCGTGATCAACAAGAACTACGTCCGCATCCTGGAGGAGCTGTTCGATCGCGGCTGCTACGTCGGCATCGCCACGCACGACGAGGACCTCGTCTGGGAAGCGGCCCGGCTCGTCGAAATCAAGCGGCCCGGCCCCGATCGATACGAGTTTCAGATGCTCCTGGGCGTCGACGAGGAGTTGCGCGGCCTGATCCGCAGGGCCGGGCATCGCCTGCGGGTCTACGTTCCCTACGGTTCCCACTGGTACGCCTACTCCCTGAGAAGGCTCAAGGAGAACCCGCGCCTCGCAGGGTACGTCCTGATGAACCTGCTGGGCCGCCGCGCGTCGCCATCCTGAACAACCCGGGAGCCTGGCCGGGCATTCGGCCCGGCCCGGTGCTCGCTAGGCGATTTCGCGGTCGTCCGCCGTGTTCCGGGGAAGCTCCGGAGGGTGCGCGGTCCCGTCCCGGCCGGGCCGGATGGCCGCCGCCTGCCGGAAAACGAGAGTCACTTCGGTCCCCTGGAACGGGGCGCTTGTGACCGTGATGTCGGCGCCGATGATGTCGAGCATCTGCCGGGCGGCCCACAGGCCGAGCCCGACGCTCTTCTTCTCCGGCTTGGTCGTGAAGAACGGCTCGAAGATGCGCGGCAGGTGCTCCGGCCGGATGCCGATCCCCGAGTCGCGCACCCGGGCGATCACGCGATCGTTCTCGTGGACGGTCGAAACCGCGATCGTCCCGCCGCCGAACGGCATCGCCTCCACGGCGTTGATGATGATGTTGAAGATCGCCTGCTGGATGCGCGTGGCGGGGCCCATGACGGGGGGCACGGCGCCGTAGCGTTCCTCGAAGACGATCGTCTTCTCGGCCGCCCGCCGGCGGCACAGGAGGATCGCCTCGTGCAGCAGGACGTTGACGCTGAAGGGGGCGCGGCCGGGTCGCGCCAGAGTGTAACCGGCGAGGTGGCGGAGAGTCCCGGCCAGCCCGTCGGTGCCGGCTTTGAGCGCCTCGACCTGCCCGCGCAGATCCTCGGGAAGCCCGGCGCGGGATGCGATGGCGCCGGCGGCGCCCACGACCGCCTGCAGCGGTTCCTTCATCTGATGGGAGGCGATCTCGAGGTAGGCCCCCAGCGAACGGTAGGTCTCTCCCGCCATGATGTGGTCCTGGCTCAACCGGAGCTCCTGCCGCATCTCGAGCATCATCCGGGCGTCGTCGATCTCGCGCCGCCTGCAGGCGGCCAGGACGCCCAGGAAATAGGCCGCGAGCGCCAGCGCGGGCCCGGCGGCGGCCCTCAGGACCCCGTCCCAGGTGCCGGCGACGGACCAGGCCAGGGCGGCCAGGGCCATGCCGGCGACGGCGCCGAACACGGCGGGGCCGGAGATCCAGGGGGACCTGCGCATCTGCGAGGCGGCTCCTCAGTCCCCGGGGGAGGGGGCGATTCCGGCGGCGGCCCGCGCGGCCCGGATCTCCGCCATGCGCGAGGGGTTCTTGTTCGGCCCGGGGGGGGCGGTGTAGACGAGGTCCACCGCGGCCCGCCCGCCCGCGAGGTGCTCGTCGACGATCCTCCGGGCCTTCTCCGGCGTGACCTGCCCGTACCAGACGTTGTCCGGGTAGACGACGACCATGGGACCGTTGCCGCACTGGTTGAAGCAGCCCGCCTTGTTCACCCGGATCTCCGCTTTGAGGCCGCGCGCGGCGACCCCATCCCTGAGGAGGCGGAGGACCTCCGCCGATCCGTCGAAGGGGCAGTATTCCCCATGAGTGCATACAAAGACGTGGCGCCGGTACTGGCCCATCGGTTCCCCGCGAACAAGAATGCAAAGTATCATAAGCCGCGCGGTGGAAACAATGCGCCCGCGGGGTTTCCCGGCGAGATAGACTCGCCCCGGCAAAGGCAGGTGGATGGATCCGCAAGCGAGCGCCCTCGCAAGGCTCAAATTACGGGGAACCGTTCCGATCTTTCCCCTGCCCGATCTCGTCTTCTTCCCGCACGCAGCGCTGCCCCTGCACATCTTCGAGCCGCGATACCGCCTGATGGTCGCGGACGCCCTACGCGGCGACCGGATGATCGCCATGGCCCTGTTCCGGCCGGGGTGGGAGCGCGGGTACGACGGCAACCCGGATCTCTTTCCGCTCGCCTGCGCCGGGCTCATCGAGGAGGAGGTGCGCCTGCCCGGCGGCCGGTTCAACATCAGGCTGCGCGGACTGGCGCGGGTTGAGATCCGCTCGTTCGTCCAGGAGAGCCCCTACCGGATCGGCGCGGTGCGGGTGCTCGAGGACCGCAACGAGCAGGACGGCCCTCTCGTCCAGGAGGAGAAGAGACGGCTGCTGTCATTCTGCGCCGGCCTCCTGCAGGAGGTTTCGGGCCGATCGGCGCAGCCCTTCTCCCCCGACAGCGAGGTCCCCTTCGCCGCGGCGGTGAACACGCTCTGCCAGAGCCTGGTCATGAAGACGACGACCAAGATGCAGCTCCTCGGCATGGACGACGTGGTCGAGCGCTGCCGCGCCCTGGTGACGGTCCTGGAGGAGCGCTGGCGGGAGATCGCTTTCATCGAGGCGGATGGGGACGCCCCGTCAGGCCCGGACGTTCACTGAGGCGGGTGCGGGGCCGACTCCGCCCGCACGGGTTCCCCTAGAGGCGTGACGCCGCGCAGTTCGGCGATGCGCGCCACGACTTCCCCGATCTTGTTGTTGGGCGTCGAGGCGCCGGCGGTGAGGCCAACCGTCGCCGGACGGTCCGGCAGCCAGTCGCGCGTGATCGATTCGGCCGGGCTGCCGAACGGCTTGTGGCGGATGGCGTCCGCTCCCTGGATGCAGGCGGCCTCCTCGATGTGGTAGGTCGGGACACGGCGCGACGCCAGCGCCGCCAGGTGGCTGGTGTTGCTGCTGTTGTAGCCCCCGATCACCACCATCAAATCCGGCTTCTTCTCGATCAGCTCCAGGACCGAATCCTGCCGGTCCTGAGTGGCGCTGCAGATGGTGTCGAAGGCGCGGAAGCGCTCGTCCAGCCCGGCTTCGCCATAACGGTCGGCCAGGGCGGCGCGTATCATCTCCTGGATTTCCAGCGACTCCGACGACAGCATGGTCGTCTGGTTGGCCAGCCCGATGCGGCCCAGGTGCACGTCGGGGTCGAAATCCGAGGAGCACGCGGCGCCGAACCGCCGCAGGAACGCTTCGCGGTCCCCCCCGCGGCGGATGTAGTCACACACCACCTGCGCTTCGGTCCTGTCGCGCACGACGAGGTAGCGCCCGCCGGGATACTGCGTGGTCCGTGACGCCGTGGCGCGGGTCTCCTCGTGCGCGTACTTCCCGTGGATGAGGGCGGTGAATCCGGTGGCCGAAAACCGGTCGACGTTCTTCCACACGTTCAGGACCGATCCGCACGTGGTGTCGACGAGGATGCAGCCGGCCTGCCTGAGGCGATCCATCTCCTGCATTGTGACGCCGAAGGCCGGCAGGATGACCACGTCACCGGGGCGGACCACCTCCAGGCCCGGGCCGTTCCCGTCCGCTTCCCGCAGGAAGCGGATCCCCATCTCCTTCAGGCGCGCGTTCACGTGCGGATTGTGGATGATCTCGCCGGTCAGGTAGAGGGTGTGGCCGGGAAACTTCCTGCGGGTCTCATAAGCGTACTCGACCGCCCGATCGACGCCGTAGCAGAAACCGAATTCGCGGGCCAGAAGGAAGGTCAGGGGCCCCGCCTGCATCCGGTACCCGCACGCCTTCAGGCGCTCGACGATGGCGCTGTGATAATCGGCGCGGAGTTCGGGCTTGATCTCCTCCCGGAGGCCGAACCCCTTCTGGAAATAGGACGCTTCGCCCACGATGCACACCGCGTGCCGGCCCCGGGAGCCTTCCGCATGAGGGGCCGGGCTCCCGGCGCTCCGGGCCCATTCTACACGATGGCGGTCGCCTCGCTCGGATGCCTGTCACGCGCTCCGGACAGGAGGCGGCCCGGCGGCCGCCCTCCCGTCGCGCGGCACCGGGCCCCGGAGCCGGGCGCTGTATGGGCTCCGCGGCGGGCTGATTCCGGGTCACTTTGATCTTGACAGGGGCACGGGCTTCTGCAAAGGTATCCCGTCTTTCCGGCCCATCCATGTCAATCGGCGGCTCGGCGGAAACTGCTCGGGCGTCATGCCTGTGGCGCGAGGGAGCGATGAGAGGCGCGGTCGTCTTCAAGAGAATGCTGCTGGCGTTCGTGGCGGTGGCCGTGCTGCGGGGCCCGGCCTGGGCGCAGAACCGGGACAAGGCCTGGGAGGTGACACCCGAGCTTGGATGGGTCAGGTTCGGCGCCCCGCATCTCGGCGATGGCACCAGGGTCGTGGTCGTGACGGCGTCCACGCCCCCCCGGCGCGAAGTCATGGTCGTCACGTCGGAGATCGACGACGGCCCGTCCTATGGTTTCCGCTTCGGCTATCACTGGACCAAGAAGCAAATGATCGAGTTCGGCTTCAGCGGGACGGCGACGAACGGCATCTTCCATGAGCACAAGACGGTGTACGACACAACCGCCCCGCCGCCCGACACGCTCATCAGCGACGTCAACAAGAGCGAGAATGTGAGCGTCGATCTGATCGTCGGACACGCGAACTACGTCTACAACTTCTTCATGCACCACCGCGGCAAGGTGGTGGGATTCGTGACGGGCGGGGTCGGTCTGGTCAACACCAGCATCTTCGGACAGACGGCCGATCCGGACCTGCAGCCGGTCCTCGACGGCCTGGTCGGCGACGAGAACTCGATCATGATCAACTACGGCGGCGGCATCCGTTTCTTCGGCAGCGAGAAAGCGGGAATCCGGTTCGACATCCGCCAGGTGCGCTACGACTCCTCGTCCCGGACGCGGCAGGACCACATCGAAGCCGGGGTCGCCCTGACGCTGCTGCTCGGCGGCGCCTGATCAGGCCCGGAGGCCGGGACCGCCCGCGGGCCCTCAGCCCGCCTCCTGTTCACCCGCTGAGTCCGGCAAAGCCGCATCGATCTCCTCGATGAGAACGACGTTTTCGGAGATGCACAGAACGGCCAATACCGTGGTGACCAGGTTCATCCCGAGGGCAATCAGGGAGAGGGATCCGTGGACCCAGCCGGGCAGCGCGTGTGTGTGGGCCCCGCCTCCGAGGATGAAAGCGGCCATGGTGGCGAGCGGGGTGAAGGTCAGCCAGGGGAACAGGCGGGCCTTGAGCCTGAGGGTGCGCTCCGCCAGGGAGAAGGGCAGGCCGTATTGATGGACCACCTTCTTGATGCGGCTGCCGGTCCCGACGAAGTAGAATAGGGTCATCGTGTGTGTGAAGAGCACGATGACGATTCCGAAGAGCGCGAAACGGATGTGCTCCCCCGGGCCGAGCGTGCCGGCCTTGGTGCGGAACCCCTCGTAGGTGATCCATCCGAGGAGGCTGACGCTCGCGAGGTAGAGAAACCCGAGAATGCGCGCCACCGGCACGTTGTGCAGCATGGCGGGCATTATATAGAGAAAGGGCGCGCGGGAGCCGCGGCGAGGGAGGAGCGCGATGGGCGACGGGGATGGGCCACGGGTCGAGCGCGGGCGCGGGGCAGGGGAGGCCGGCCCCCGGCCGGCCAGGCAGGTCTCAGCGGCGGAAGTGCTGCAGAGGGTGCGCGATGCCATCGCTACCGCCTCCGGCCGGGACGAAATCATGAGGCGCGCCGTACGGGCCCTCGGCGAAGGAAGGGCCCGTTACACGTGGACGGGGATCTACCTCCTGGAAGGCGAGACCCTCGTGCTGCATAACGAGGTGGGGCTGCCGACCCCGCACCTGAAGATCCCGATCGACCAGGGCATCTGCGGCCTGGCGGCACGCCAGAAAAAGACCGTGGTTGTCCCCGACGTGGGGAAGGACCCCCGCTATCTGGCCTGCAGCCTCAAGACGCAATCGGAAATCGTCGTGCCGATCTTCAAGAGTGGCGAAGTCGTGGGAGAGATCGACGTCGACAGCGATCTCCCGGACGCGTTCGACCAGGAGGACAGGCGACTCCTGGAGGAAACGGCCCTCTTGATCGGCGCGGCGATCTGAGAGGCCTCCAGCCGGGGGCCGCTGCGCTCCTCAGGCCGCCCACCTCGGCAGTGTTCGCTTCAGCAGGGGATCGAACTGCCCTGCCTCCCGACAGGGAACGCGGATCGTCCTGCCATCCCGGTGGCGCTGCACGAATGCACCGGAGGAAGGCCGGCCGCCTGGGCGCGGGCGGCGCCGCGTGGCAGAATGTCGTTATTGGAGAGGGCGGACGGGTGCTCGCTCCGATTCCCCCCGCCGTGCGGGCCGGTGGCCCGCACGGCTTCCTCATTTCATGGCGACCGGGTGAAGCGCCGCGGCGACTTCCTCGATGCCCGAGATCACCTTCGGTCCGGGCCGCTCGATCGCCTCGCTGACCACGATGAGCCGGCCCGTCCGGACGGCCGGCACTCCAGCCCAGGCCGGATCATGTCTGAGCCGTTCGAGAAAGGCGCCGTTGCGAGAAGTCGTGAGGATCACTTCGGGGGCACGGGCGATCGCCGACTCGACATCGAACGAGGGCCAGGCTGCCGAAGCATCGGCGGTGATCGAGTCGCCGCCCGATCGGACCAGGGCGTCGGTCAGGAAGGCCGAGCCCCCCGGCACAACCATCGGCTCGCCCCAGACGATGAACAGCACGCGGGGACGGCGCCGCTTCGACACCCGGGCCTGCACCGCCTCCAGGCGGGCCCGCAGGTGGCCGGCCCTTTCGTTGCCTCGCGTCTCCTCTCCGAGCAGAAGCGCCAGGTCCCGGATCGCATCGAGGACCCGATCGACGTCGGGGGTGTCGATGGTGTAAAGCGGCAGGCCGAGAGCCGCCGCCTGCCGCCCCAGGGAGGGATCGTTCCCGCTCGTCGTGCCGATCAGGAGATCCGGCTCCAGGCCGCGGATGGCTTCGAGGCTCGGATTCAGCAGGCCGCCGACACGGGCGATCGCACGGCTCCCCCGGGGGAGCTCGCAGAAATCGCTGACGCCCACGACGCGATCCTCGGCCCCCAGGGCGAACAGGGAGTCGGTCACGCTGGGCGCGAGGGACACGATCCGCCGCGGGCGCAGGGGGACCTCGACCGGGCGCCCCAGTCCGTCGTGCACGAGGCGCGTCCCCACCGTGGATTCGTGGCGGCAGGACTGGGACAGGCATGCAAGGAGAAGCCCAATCAGTGCGGCCCCGGGCAGGTCATCCCGGAGCAGACGGCGCCCGGCGCGGAACTCGGTCATCGAATGGCTCCCGGACAAGCGGGCCGGCCACTTTAGAGCGCGGCCGTGGGCCTGTCAAGGAAGCCTCTCTGCGGGCCGGGGGGGCGGGGTCCAAATAATTGACACCTCCGATCAGGCTTCCGGCGGCCGCGCTCCCGGCATGAGCGCCGGAATGTCCCGGAGCGGCACCGAATCCTTGAATTGACCCCCGTGGGACCTTAAGTTTGCGCCGCTATCTTCGTGTCACCAGGTCTCCTCCCATAGGAGGCGGCGGGGAAGTCAAAATCGAATGGATTCCATCGGCGACGTTCTGGCGACCCTGCGAGCGGTGCCGCCCTGGGGATGGGCCTGCGGCATTGTCGCGGGCGTTTTCCTCGGCTGGCTCCTGGGGCGGATCGCCGGCTCCAGGGGAAGGCCCGCCCGCCGTCAGGTTCGCGACGAGAACGAGGTCTCCGTCCTGCGCGACTTGAAGTCGAGCGTCGCGCGCCTCGAGGCGGAGAACACGGCGCTTTCGAATTTTTTCCTGCTCCTGCCCGATTTCACCAAGGAGATCAACTCGCGCATGGAGCGGCGCGCCATCGCGCCGCTGCTCGTGAAGATCACGGAGCGCCTGTTCGCGCCGACCCAGGTGCTGCTGTTCTTCCTGGACGATCGGGTCAACACCCTCATCCTGGTGCAGCAGCGGGGCCTGGCGGAGGACGTCAAGATCGGATTCCAGGTGAACATGGGCGAAGGGCGAATCGGCTGGGTCGCCCAGCACAAGGTCCCGATGGACACCAACGACTTCATTCGCGAGATGCGGCAATCGGGGGCAAGCCTGGAGGTGCCGGGGCACTTCCGCTTCAAGACCGAGCTGTGCGCCCCCATGGTGCACGAGGGCCGGAATCTCGGCGTGATCAGCGTGGGCGGCATCACGCGCCACTACAAGTACGAGAAGACGATGCTCAACCTGATCGCGGACCTGGGGAGCATCGCCCTGTACAACAACACGCTGTTCTCGCAGGTCCAGGAAATGGCGAACTCCGACGGGCTCACCAAGCTCTACAACAAGCGTTTCTTCATGAACCGGCTGTCGGACGAGATCATCAAGGCCGAGAAGGGTCACTATCCCGTGTCGGTATTCATTTTCGACCTCGATCACTTCAAGCACTACAACGACACCCAGGGACACCAGGCGGGGGACGAGGTTCTCAAGATCACGGGACAGATCCTGCGCGAGATGGTGCGCCCCGACGATATCCCGGCGCGCTACGGTGGTGAGGAGTTCATCGTCATCCTGCCACAGACCCCCAAGGACGGCGCCATGGTGGCGGCCGAGCGCATCCGCGCCAGGGTGGCGTCACACCCCTATCCGAACCGCGAGAGCCAGCCGCTGAAGACCGTGTCCCTCAGCGGCGGCGTGGCCACCTTCCCCGACGACGGGCGTAATGGCACCGACCTGATCGCCTCGGCGGACGCGGCGCTCTACCGTGGCAAGCAGGCCGGACGCAACCGGGTCATCCGGGCCGAGACGAAGTACTTTTCCGACGGAACGGAGGACGCCTATTACGGCGTCCGCAACGGCTGAAGCGGGCGGCGGGGGCGGGGGGGTCCATGCAGAGCCGGCGCAAGAAGCTGATGAAGGACTTGAAGGACAGGGGAGAGCTGCGCGGGGTGAGCACCGCCGGAGCCCTGACCGACCTGCTTTACGACGAATTGACCGATCTCCCCACCGTGCCGCTTCTCCTGGGCCGGATCCGGCGCATGCTCAAGGCCTCGCACCAGCTCGGTCTGCTGTCGATCAGCGTCCTGCAGAACGAGCGCGGCGAGCAGATCCTCGGGTGGCAGGGATACGAATCGCTGGTGCGCGGTGTCGCCTCCTTCCTGGTCGAGATCAAGAGAGTTGCCCTGAGGCGCGATGATTACATCTCGGAGGTCATGATCAGCGGGAACGCCTTTGTGATTCTCCTGTCGCCGCCGCGGGGCGAGCAGGCGATCGCCTACCCCGACATCGACAAGGTGCGCTGCCGCGTCGCCCTGCAGATGGAGCGCTTCGTTCGCGACCAGCTGCCGGCCGACGTGAAGGAGACGTTCGGCCTGTATGTCGGATGCACCGTGCTGACCCAGGACCCGGCCGTGCGCTTCGAGCGGCTCGTCTATTCGGCGCTGGAGCAGGCGTTCACGGACTCGCTCCTGCAGAGAAAGAAGGAGCAGCACGACGCCACCGTGAAACTGAGGGCGGTCCTGCGGGCGGAAGCGCTGCATGCCGTGTACCAGCCGGTGATCGACGTTCTCGAGAAGCGCGTCGTCGGCTACGAGGCGCTCATCAGGATCCCGGACGACAGCTTCAAGGGTCCGGACCAGCTGTTCCAGGCCGCCTACGAGAACGACTCGGTCTGGAAGCTCGACCGCCTGTGCCGGGAGCGCGCGATCCGGGGGGCACGGGGGCTGAAGGATGACGAGCTGCTGTTCCTGAACCTGGAGCCGGATTCCATCCACGACCCGGCCCTGCGCTCGGAGACGACGTTCGCTCTGCTGAGGGACATGGGATTGAAGCCTGCCCAGATCGTCCTCGAGATGACCGAGCACTCTGCGGTGCGCGACTTCACGGCGCTGCGCCAGCTTTTGAACTACCTCCAGTTTCACGGCTTCCGCCTGGCGGTGGACGACGTGGGGTCGGGCTACTCGGGGCTGAAATCGATTGCGGAGATCAAGCCGGACTTCATCAAGATCGACATGGCGCTCATCCGCGACATCCACCAGCACCCGATCAAGCAGGACCTCACCGGCACCATCGCCCGGTTCTCGACCAGCTCAGGCATCACCCTGATTGCCGAGGGCGTCGAGACGGCCGAGGAGCTCCGCTGCCTGCAGGCCCTCGGAGTGCGTTATGCGCAGGGGTTCCTGTTCGCGCGGCCCGGGCCCCCGTTCCCGGAAGCCGACCTCACCGGCATCGACGATTGAGGAAGTCTCCACGCCGCGGCTCGGGCCGTCCCGAAAACAGGAGAGCCGCTTCATGCGGACCGAAGCGGCTCTATTCTGGTGGTGTGACGCCGTGACGTATCTCAGCCCTCTCGGGCTGGTAAGAGAAAGGCGCGTTCCCTAGACCGCCCTCTTTTCCTGTGGCCGGGATTGGCTCCAGGCTCCCATGATCTGGCAGGTCTTGGCGGTCTCGACCTCGATCCACCGGTGATAGACCTTCCGGCGGGAAGGGTCGATCTGGTATGAAACGTTCGCGAAGCTGAAATTGACCATCCCGTTCTGCGGCTGCGACGCTTTCTTCCTGGCGATCCCGGCGTTCTTCTTTATCACCATCACCAAGCATCCTCCCGAGGTTAACCTATCAGCAAGCAATTTTCCTGCCAGAAGCTCCCTTCTTGTTCCACCTGGTGCAGGAAGATTCCCCAAGCGATAAGTGTCTCAGTCATCGAGACTTACATCGAGCATTTCCGAGATCCTCAACGCTGAGAGCCGGCAGCACCAGTGAAGACGCCGGCCCACTCCGCCACTATGACGCACCAAAACGTTGACTTGAGTGCGTCAAAGTGACAGACTTCCTGCGCCTGCAGGGGAGCTTGGGGTGTCGTTCAACGGGAAGCAGATCCTCCTGATCGACCCGGCACCACGCCATGAGATCGAACTGCTCCTGCATGGCCTGGGCCTGGAGGTGCGACCGGTCACCGGCATGGATGCGGCGCTCGAAGCCGTCGCCCGCGAGGAATTCGACATGGCCCTGGTCGACGTGGCGCTTGCCGGAGCCGGCGGGGACGGTGTCCTGGCGCGGCTCCGCGCCCGGAAGTCGGTTCCTTCCATTTTGGTGTTGACGGGCGAGGACACCGTGCGCCGCGCCATCCAGGCGCTCGAGCACGGCGCCGACGACTACCTGGTCCGGCCCCTCGAGCGCGCGGAGGTCGTGGCGCGCGTGGGCCGCATCCTCGAATGGCAGCATGCCGGCGATCGCGCCGTGCATCTCCAGGAAGAGCTGAGCCGCAAGTATCTCGTCGGCAACCTGGTCAGCCGCTCGGAAGGCATGCAGCGCGTGCGGGACCAGATCCTGCAGGTCGCCGCCGCGCGCAGCACCGTCCTGGTTCTGGGGGAGAGCGGGGTGGGGAAGGAACTCGTCGCGAAGGCGATCCATTACAACTCGCCCCGGCGCGACGCACCGTTCATCGCCATCAACTGCTCGGCCATTCCGGTCAATCTGATCGAAAGCGAGCTGTTCGGCCACGAGCGCGGCGCGTTCACGGGCGCCGTCCTGCGGCAGAAGGGCAAGTTCGAGCTGGCCGACGGCGGGACGATCCTCCTGGACGAGGTGGGGGACATGGACCTGCTGACCCAGGCCAAGCTCCTGCGTGTGCTCGAGGAACGCGCCTTCATGCGGGTGGGCGGCGGGCGCGAGGTGCGCGTGGACGTGCGGGTCCTGGCCGCGACCAACACTGATCTGGAAGACCTGATCCGGCGGGGGCGGTTCCGCGAGGACCTCTATTTCCGCCTGAAGGTGATTGGCATCTTCGTCCCGCCCCTGCGCGACCGGCAGGAGGACATACCTGAGCTGGCGCGCACCCTGCTCGATCAGATCCGCCGCGACAACGGATTGAGGCCGCGCCGCCTGACCGCCCGCGCCATCGGGGCCCTGCAGCGCTATCCCTGGCCGGGCAACGTGCGCGAGCTGAAAAACGTCCTCGAGAGCACGGCGATCACGCGGACCTCTGAGATCATCCGCGCCTCCGACCTGCCGGCCAGGCTGCGCGGGGAAGGGGCGCCATCGGGTCCCGGCGGCCGGCCGCGCGCCGGCGCCACCCTTCGCGAGATGGAACGCGACCTGATCCGGCGCACGCTGACGAGGCACGAAGGCAATCGCACGCACGCGGCCCGCGCGCTGCGGATCGGGGTGCGTACCCTGCAGCGCAAGATCCAGGCTTACGGCATCCGCATGCCGCCGGGCCGCGGCCGCCGGCCGTCCGCCGTCAGAGTCTGACACGCACCCCCAGGCCGTCCGAGTCGTGAAAAGGCAGAATGTCGCCGTTCACGATCCGCACCCCGCCCCGCGCCACGTCGTCCAGCAGGTCGAGATGACCGTCGAGGTCGGCGCGCTCCACGTTGGGCGCCGCCAGGGCGAAGTGCAGGGCGGCGGCGATGCCGATGCGCGACTCGTCCATGCAGCCGATCATCGCGCCGACGCCGGCGCGATGAGTGCGGGCCGCGATTTCCATTGCCTCTCCGATGCCCCCCGATTTCATCAGCTTGATGTTGACCAGGTCCGCCGCCCGCGCGTCAACGAGGCGCGAAGCATCGGCGGCGTCCTGCACCGACTCGTCTGCCATGATGGGCAGCTCGAAGTCGTCGGCCAGCCGCCGCAGCGCCTCGAGATCGTCCCGGGGCGTCGGCTGCTCCAGCAGCTCGATTTCCCCGGGCCGGAGCGCCGCCAGAAAGCAGCGCGCCTGCCCCTCGGTGTATCCCTGGTTGCCGTCGGCGCGCAGGAGGATCCCGGGTCCCAGCGCCTGGCGCAGGGCCCGGACCGTCTTGAGATCTTTCTCCCAGTCCTCTCCGATCTTGACTTTCAGGATGCGGAAGCCGGCGGCCCTGTGTCGGGCGGCCCGTTCGAGAGATGCCGCCGGCTCGTCGATGCCGAGCGTGACGCTCGTCGGCAGGCGATCCCGCCTCATCCCGAGAAGGCGCACCAGGGGAACGCGGGCCCGGCGCCCCGCGAGATCGTGGAGCGCCATCTCGGCGGCCGCCCGGGCCGCGGGAGCCTTCGGGGCGGTCTCCCGGGCGCGCCTCGCGAAGCCCGCAGTGTCGGCGGCGTCCGAGGTTCGCAGCAGGGGAACCAGCCTGTCCTGCAATGCCAGAAGGGAGGCCGCCGGCGTTTCGCCCGTCACTTCGGCGGCCGGAGCGGCGCAACCGAATCCGGTGCGTCCGTCGGACGTGTCAATCTTGACGATGATGTTGTCGGCGGAGGCGTAGGTGTGGCCGGCGATGCGGTAGCCCTCGGCCAGACGGAAGGTGATCGGGATCGCTTCGACGTGCAGGACGCGGATCATCCCGGCAGCCGGGGAAAACGGCGCCGGATCTCCTCGACGATCGGACCGACCCCGTCCTGGAGCGGATCGCAGCAGGGGATTCCATGGCGTTCGGTGCAGGCGGCCGCCCGGGAGCGGACTTCCTCCGGCTTCAGGCCCTCGTGGTTGAGGGCGATCGCCACGACCGGCCGTCCGCCCAGCAGCCGGATGATCTCCATTTCTCTCTCGACACCCGCCAGCGGAAAGTCGGGAAATCCGTCGTAGTGGGAGCGCGCGGGGGCATGCTGCAGGACGACTGCGTCGGGGCGGGCGCCCGCCAGAATCTCCAATCCGCCGGGGTAGGCGGGGTGGGTGAGGCAACCCTGTCCCTCGATGACGATGACGTCGGGATGTTCCTCCCGGAAGGCGCGCAGCACCTGGTGCTCGATCTCGCCCGAGACGAAGTCGTTCACCAGGCTGTCCATGATCAGCCCGTAGCGCACACCCTGCATCCAGGAAGTCTGGCCGGTCCCCACCAGCACCGCCCGGCTGCCGGCGGCGTTCAGTCCCTGCACCAGCCGGACGGACGTCGTCCTCTTCCCGACTCCGGAGTCGGTTCCCAAAACCGCCAGGCGCACCGAGGTCACCTCGAGGATGCGGCCGGTGAACGCATGCATCGCCTCCCGCGGCGGCGTGCGGCGCACGTCGCGGATGCGCGCGCGGCCGGACCCCGCGAGCGCGGAGAACTCGGGATCGTCGCCCAGAAGCTCGTGCAGCCCCGAGTCGACGTGGATTCCGAGAGAGAGAGCCCGGTGGATGGCCGGCCGCAGGGCGTGCGGGAGCAGGCCGCCGTGCGTGGCGACTCCGACGACCAGGTAGTCCGGCCGGCGGCCCGCGGCGCGGATGGCCTGGTCGAGGTCGGAGACGATCGGGATGCCGGCCGGCCTGCCGTCCAGGACCTCGCCTGCGTCCCGGCCGGCCAGGCCGCTGTCGATCACCGCGAGAACCCGGTAGCGTTCCGTGTGTCGGACCAGGCCGTGCGCCGTCTTTCCCTCGGTGCCGGCGAAGGCGCCCTCGCTGAGCACCACGGCCGTCCCGTCGAAACCCTTGTCCGCCATGACGCCCTGGACTGTAACACAGGTGAAAGCCGCCGCAGTCCGCGTCCTTGACGCCCTTTTGATGCTTGCCCTAAGATGCCGTCATGGTCACCGGATTCAACACGGACGTGCAGCACGACGACAGGACCTATCACGTCCAGACCGAGGACAAGGGGGTGCAAAACCCGATCATCGAGACGCTGATCTACGTGGGCGGGGAGATCCTGGCCGCCCGCCGCACCTCCTACGCCGACCTGCTCTCGACCGGAGTGGACGAGAAGGAGATCGCCGAGAGGATCGAGTCCCAGCACAACCGGATGATCCTCGACGTCCGGGAGGGGCGCTACGACAGCAAGAAGATCCGCCCGTTCGGGGAGGGGATCATCTCCAGCAGGAGCTTCGACGAGGTCGTCCTCGACTACCTCCAGTCGCAGGCGGCCGCGGACTCGATCTCCCTGCAGATGGTCGGCTCGGACGGCTTCGTCGAGGGCGAGACCGCCCGTCTCGACCTGCTCGTGAGCCAGGCCTCGACCGGCCGGGGCCTCGACGGGGCCAAGGTCAGGGTGAGGCTCATCAGCACCGTGGACAAGCCGCGCACCCTGGTCGAAGGCCAGACCGGCGACACCGGGAAAGTATCCTTGACGTTTCCTCTGCCGCTCCTCGAGGAGGGGACAGCGGCGTTGATCATCCAGGCCACGATCGGGAAGGAGAGCGCGGAGATCAAGCAGTTGATCAAGAAACCGGCGCGCAAGGCGGCCGGCTGAAAGGAGGCGGACGATGACCATCGTGCTCAACGGCGAACCGCACGAGTTCCCCCCGGGGGCCTCGGTCCTGGCCTTGCTCGAGGCGATCGGACTCGCCCCGGGGCGCGTGGCGGTCGAGGTGAACGGCCGGATCGCCCGCCGCGAGGGCTTCGCCCGCGCGCTCCTGCGCGAGAACGATCGGGTCGAGGTGGTCCATTTCGTGGGAGGGGGCTAGGCGAACATGAAGTCCGACAGATTGACCATCGCGGGACGCAGTCATCCATCCCGGCTGATCGTCGGTACCGGGAAGTATCCTGGCTTCGAGGTCATGCGGCGGGCGATCGAGGCGTCCGGCGCTTCGATCGTCACGGTGGCCGTGCGGCGCGTCGACCTCTCACGGCGAGGCGGCGAGTCGCTTCTGGACCACATCGACACGAAGCAGGTGACGCTCCTGCCCAACACGGCGGGATGCTACACGGCGGAGGAGGCGATACGCACCGCCCGCCTGGCACGGGAGGCCGGCCTGTCGGAGCTGATCAAGCTCGAGGTGATCGGCGACGAAAGGACCCTTTTCCCCGACAACGAGGGACTGCTGCAGGCCACGCGCGTGCTGGTCAAGGAAGGCTTCACGGTTCTGCCGTATACCAACGACGACCTGGTCGTGGCGAGGCGCCTGCGCGACGCAGGCGCGGCCGCGGTGATGCCGCTGGCGGCTCCGATCGGCTCCGGCCTCGGCATCCAGAACGCCGTCAACCTGGGGCTCATCCTGGATGAAATCCGCGACATCCCGGTGATCGTGGACGCGGGGGTGGGGACCGCCTCGGATGCGGCCGTCGTCATGGAGATGGGCGCCGACGGCGTGCTGATGAACACCGGCATCGCCGGGGCGGTCGATCCGATCAAAATGGCAAGGGCCATGCGGCTGGCCGTCGAGGCCGGCCGCCTCGCCGCCGAGGCGGGCCGCATCCCGAAGAAGCTCCACGCCAGCACGAGCAGCCCGATCGAGGGGCTCCTGCGCTGAGCCCGGTTCGTCCGGGCCCGGATCGTGCCGCCCGGGGGCGTGACGGCGGGGGCGTGACGGGGGGGCCGGGCTCAGGATCGCCGCCTCTCGCGAATGGCGGCGCGCGCCTCCTTTTCCTGGTCTCTCTCCTTGATCGCCTCGCGCTTGTCCCAGAGCTTCTTCCCTTTCGCCAGGGCCAGCTCGACCTTGACCCTGCCTTTCAACAGGTAGAGGCGGAGCGGCACCAGGGTCTGGCCTCCGGAGCGTGTCTTCTGCGCCAGCTTCAGGATCTCCGCCCGGTGCAGCAGGAGCCTGCGCGGGCGCAGCGGTTCATGGTTGGCGTAGCCGCCGTGCGAGTAAGGCGAGATGTGGCAGTTATGCAGGAAAACCTCCCGGCCGTCCACGCGGGCGAAGGCGTCCTTCAGGTTCGCCCGCCCCTCGCGCAGTGATTTGACCTCGGTGCCCAGAAGCGCGATGCCGGCCTCGAAGCGGTCGCCGATGAAGTAGTGGTGGAACGCCTGCCGGTTCGAAGCCAGGACCCGCCCGGCGGGGTCCTTCTCCTTCACGTTCATTCCTCGTCCTCGCGGGCGCGCAGCGTCTCGCGGTACACCTCGCGGCGCGACAATCCGGCCTCGCGCGCCACGCGTCGCATCGCCTCCCTGCGGTCGACGCCGGCCCCGATGAGCCGGCGGAGGCGCGCGGCCACCGGCTCGCTGGCGGCGCCGCCGGGAGGGATGCCGCCCGCCTCGACATCCGCCCCGGCGCCCGCCACCAGAAGCGCGATCTCTCCCTTGACCCGCCCCCCGGAGAGGGCGTCCCGGATCGACGCCAGCGTCCCGGCAAGGAACTCTTCGTGGATTTTCGTCATCTCCCTGCCGAGGACCGCCTCGCGATCGCCCAGCGCCTCGATGGCGTCCCCGAGCGCCGCCCCGATGCGCTGGGGCGATTCGAAGAACACGAGGGGCCGCGGTTCGGCGCGCAGCGCCAGGAGGGCGCGGCGGCGCTCGCCCTTGCGGTGCGGCAAGAACCCGATGAAGGTGAACGGCCCGGGATCGAAGCCGCCCACCGACAGCAGGGCCGTGAGCGCGGACGGGCCCGGCACTGGGATGACGCGGTGGCCCTCCCGCCGCGCGGCACGCACCAGGATTGCCCCCGGGTCGGAGATCCCGGGCGTGCCCCCGTCGGTCGCGAGGGCAATGCGCATTCCCTTGCGCAACGCCTCCAGAAGCTGCGGCAGGCGGCGGGTCTCGTTGAACCTGTGGTAGCTGATCGTGCGTTTCACGAGGCCGTGCCGGGACAGGATCACGCCGGTCCTGCGGGTGTCCTCGCAGGCGACCAGGTCGCTCTGCGCGAAAACGGAGAGGGCGCGCGGCGTCAGGTCGTCCAGGTTCCCGATGGGCGTGCCGACGACATAGAGAGTGCCGCGGGGGGCGCCGCTCCTGATCAAATTGGCCCTAACGTCCCCGATCGCGGGGATAGAGGAAATCGACTCCGACGGTGCGCGCCGACACCTTGGCGATAAGCGGCGGCCGTCTCTTGAAATGCGAAGCCTCGATGGACCGCGTGATCCGATCGATCATGCGCCGGGGGAAGCCGGCCGCGACCGCCTCCTCGGGCCGCTCGCGGCGGTCAACCAGCCGGACCAGCAGGCGATCGACGTGCTCGTAGGGATAGCCGATCTCCTTCTCGTCCGCCTGGCCCGCCCACAGGTCGGCGGTCGGGACCTTGAAGACGATGTCCCGCGGAATGCCGAGGTGCAGCGCCAGCGTCCTGACCTGCGTCTTGTAGAGATCGCCGAGCGGGTTGATGCCCGAAGCCATGTCGCCGTGAATCGTCCCGTAGCCCAGGAGGAGCTCGGTCTTGTTGCTGGTGCCGATGACCAACGCCTTGTCCCGCGCCGACAGGTCGTAGAGGATCGCCATGCGCTCGCGCGCCATCTTGTTCCCCCGGCGGAGACGCGAGGCGTCCCTCCGCCGCCTGAAATAGGCGTCGACCATCGGCGTGATGTCGATCCGGACGCTGCGGGCGCGCAGGAGGCGCGCGACCCGTCGGCCGTCCCGCAGGCTCCCGGGGCTCGAGGTGCGGTACGGTAGGAGGGCGCACAGGACATTGCCGGGGCCGAGGGCCCGGCAGGCAAGGGCGGCCGCGAGGGCCGAGTCCACGCCTCCCGAGAGCCCGAGCACCGCCCGCCTGAAGCCGGCCTTCTTCATCTCCCGCCGGATGAAATCGGCGAGCAGGGCGGCGGCCGTCGTGACATCCAGGGCGAGATCCGCCGGCGGCTCGAAACCTGGCCCGGAACGACGCGCGATCACGCGCAGAGGGTATGCCGCCCGAAGATGCACTGTCAACGACGCGGCAGCTCGGCCTGGCCTGCCACTCGAAACCGGGGATGTTTCAGCCCGGATGCGCCTTGCGGGCTGGCCGCGGCGCCGGTATAATGGCGGCTCCGGCCGGCATCCTGGCCGGAAAGGACCCCGCACAAGGGACTCGAACGGCATGATTCAGGCGACACAACTGCGCAGCGGCATGGCCATCCTCCACGAAGGAACCCTCTGCCGCGTCCTCAGCGTGCAGCACATCACCCCCGGCAACTGGCGCGGCATGGTGCAGGCGAAGCTGCGCAATCTGAAGAGCGGCAACAGCTTCGAGTTCCGGTTCCGCTCCGAAGACCGGGTCGAAAAGGCGGACCTGGAAGAGCACGAGATGGAATTCCTCTACGCCTCGGGGGACGATTTCCATTTCATGAACACCGAGACCTACGAGCAGGTGGCCATCCATCGCGACGACCTCGGGGACGCGGTCCATTATCTGGTGCCCAACACCCGGGCCATGGTGGAGTTCTACGAGCATCGTCCGGTGGGCGTGGAGCTCCCGGTGACCGTCGACCTGCGCGTGGTCGAGACCGCTCCCGGAATGAAGGGGGCGACCGCTTCCAACAGCGGCAAGCCGGCCGTGCTCGAGACCGGCCTCCAGGTCATGGTGCCCCAGTTCATCGACGTGGGGGAGGTCGTGCGCGTCGACACCGCCGAGGGCAAGTACCTGGAGCGGGCCAAGTAGAGCCGCCGGTGGGGGACATCGTCCGGCTGGCGCGCTTCCGGGACCGGGATCGGTCCTTCTACGCCCTGCTCGAGGAGGGTGGACGTGCCCGCCCGCTTCCCGTCGATCCCTTCGCGGGCGACCCCTTCGCCGCCCTGGCGCAGGCCCCCGCGCGGGCCCTTCCCTGCGGCGCCTGGGAATGGCTGCCGCCCTGCCGCCCGTCCAAGATCATCGGCGTGGGCCGCAACTACCGCGATCACGCGGCCGAGCTCGGCCACGCGGTGCCGGCGGAACCGCTGATCTTCCTGAAGCCGCCTTCCGCCCTCCTGCCGCAGGAGGGCGTGATCCGCCTGCCGGAAGCCAGCCGCCGCGTCGACTACGAAGGGGAGCTGGGGGTGGTCATCGGCCGGGCGGCCACGAACGTTCCGGAGTCCAGGGCCCTCGACTGGGTCCTGGGCTACGCCTGCGTCAACGACGTCACGGCCCGCGACCTGCAGAAAAAGGACGTGCAGTTCACGCGCGCCAAGGGATTCGATTCGTTCTGCCCCTTCGGGCCCGCGATCGCCGTCGGCCTGCGGGCGGACGCGCTTCGGGTCGAGACCTTCGTGAACGGAGAGCGGCGACAGTCCGCCCCGGTCTCCAGGATGATATTCGGCATCGCCGCCCTCGTCAGTTTCGCGTCCCGGATCATGACGCTCCTCCCGGGCGACCTGATCGCGACCGGGACGCCCGAAGGGGTCGGCCCCCTGGAACCGGGTGATGAGGTCACCGTATCCATAGATGGAATCGGGCGGCTGACGAACCGGGTCGAGGCGGCGCGGCCGGGTCTATAATCCGCTGCACGTGGTCGCCGGCTGCGCGGCCTTCAGCGTCCGGCCGAAACGGAGGGATCCGATGGCGGCTCTCATCATCCTGCTGGTGCTCCTGGCGGTCTTCGCCCTGTCGTTGGTGGGCATTTACAACGGCCTGGTCACGCTGCGCAACCAGGTGCGCAACGCCTGGCAGCAGATCGGCGTGCAGCTGAAGCGGCGGCACGATCTCATCCCGAACCTGGTGGAGGTCGTGAAGGACTACATGGGGTACGAGCAGGAGACGCTCGAGAAGGTCATTCGGGCGCGGAACCAGGCGCTGTCAGCGACCGGGGTGCAGGGGACCGCGGCGGCCGAAGGGGCCCTGACTGGCGCTCTGCGCTCGCTGTTCGCGGTCGTCGAGGCCTACCCCCAGCTGAAGGCGAATGAGAACGTGGCGCGTCTCCAGGAAGAGCTGACCTCCACCGAGAACCGCATCGCCTTCTCCCGCCAGTTCTACAACGACATGGTGATGCGCTACAACACGCGCCTGCAGGTGTTTCCGTCCAATCTCATCGCCTCATTCTTCGGCTTCAAGGACGAGGCCTACTTCGAGATCCCTGCCGCCGAGCAGGAGCCGGTGAAGGTCGACCTGAGGTAGCGCCCTCCATGCCCCGGGTCGCCTGCCCGACATGCGGCTACCACAACTCAGCTCCGGCCGCCGTCTGCGAGCTGTGCCGGTCCCCTCTGCGGGGGGAGGGCTCCGGCGCTCCGGCCGCGCCGCCTCCTCGGGCACGCCGGGATTTCTACAGCGAACAGGTGGCGAACTCCAGGGACTCCTGGGTCCTCATGGCGGCGTTCGTCGTCCTGGTCGTGGCGGTCGCCTGGGTCGCCGGGGAAGCGTCGGGGCTGGGGCCCGCGGGCCTGCTCTTCGGCGTGGCCTTCGGATCGATCGGCTCGCTTCTGGCCTACTATGCGGGCGACCGGATGGTCCTGGCCGCGAGCGGCGCCGTGGAGGCTGCTCCCGGCCGGGAGCCGGTTCTGCACAACATCGTCGAGGAGCTTTGCCTGGCATCGGGGCTGCCGAAGCCTCGCCTCCACGTCATCGAGGCCGTCGCGCCGAACGCCTTCGCCACCGGCCGCAGTCCGGCCCACGCCTCCGTGGCCGTGACGCGCGGTCTCCTGCAGAAGCTGAGCCGGGACGAGCTGCAGGGGGTCCTGGCGCACGAGCTGGGCCACGTGCGCAACCTGGACATGCGCTTCGCGACCCTGGTCGGGATCCTGGTCGGGACCGTGGCCCTCCTGAGCGACTGGGGGTGGCGTTCCCGGCGGTTCCGCGGCGCCCGCAGATCCTCGGGCCGGGCAGGCGGGGGACTCGTCCTCCTGGCGCTGCTGCTGGCGATCTTCGCGCCCCTGGCCTCGCGGCTGATCCAGATGGCGATCTCGCGCCGGCGCGAGCTTCTGGCCGACGCCTCGGCCGTGGAACTGACCAGAAACCCCGGTGGCCTCGCCGCCGCCCTGCGACGGATCGCCGCCGACCCGGCCGGCCTGGAAGTCGCCAACCGCGCCACCCAGCACCTCTACATCGTCAACCCGGTCAAGGCGTTTGGCATGGACTCCGGCGCGCTGTTCAGCACGCACCCGCCGATCGAGGCCCGCATCCGCATCCTGGAGTCGATGATGTGAAACGCGCGGCGCCCGGCGTCCTCCTGGCCCTCCTCCTCGCGGGCCTGTACGTTCTGGCCGCAAAGCGCGTCGCCGGGGCGGCCGGCTTCCCGCTCGACGACGCCTGGATCCATGCCCGCCTGGCCCGCAACCTGTCGGAAGGCGGAGGGCTCGCCTTCAACGCCGGGGAGCCCGCCGCAGTCTCCAGCGCCCCCCTCTGGACCCTCCTGGTTTACCTGCCGGCCGCCGCGGGCGTTCCGTTTCCGTGGGCCTCCTTCCTGGCGGGCGCGCTACTGGCGGGGGCGCTGCCGGTCCTGGCGTTCCGCCTGGTGCAGCGCGCCGTCGGCGACCGGTCGGCGGCCTGGTTCTCGGCGCTCCTGCTCGCCGGGACGCACCCTATGCCGTGGTCGAGCGTGTCGGGAATGGAGACGCCTTTGGCCGCCGCTCTGGTGGCCGCGACGCTCCTGGCCGCGCTCTCGGCGCGGCCAGGAGCGTCGCTGGTTCTGGCGGGAGCGGCCGGCCTGGCCCGGCCCGAGCTGGTCCTGCTGCCGGTTTTCGTCCTGGCCGACGTTCTCTGGAGGGAGCGGGCGCTGCGCCGGCCGAGGGTCGTCGGGTTGGCGATCGGCGCCCTCCTGGCCGGAATCGCCCCGTTCGCGGTCAACCGGGCGCTGGCGGGCGCCTGGCTGTTTTCCTCCTTCGCCGCGAAGGTCGGGCGCCACGGCATGCTGGCAGCGCTTCTGGAAGGACGCGCCGACGCCGTGCCGTCCGTCATGGCGACCAATCTGCCTCTCTACCTCGCCGCGCTCGTCAAGGCTCTGGGGCGCGACAACGCCGCCCTGCTTCTCCTGGTGCCGATCGGGTTGTGGCGGCTGGCCGCGGGGCGGGGGGGCAGCCATCTGCCCTGGATGGTCTTCGTCCTGCTGCCGTGCTTCATGGCTGTGCTCGCCCCCTTCGGAGGGCCGGAGTTCCACGAGCAGCGCTACATCGGCCCCCTCGTCGCCGTGATGGTCCTCGCCGGGTGCGTCGCCCTGGCCGCGCTGCCGCCTTTCCTGAAGCGTCCGGCCGCCAGGCTGCCGCTCATGGCGCTCATCGCGGCCCTGTCGGTGCCGGGGGCCTGGACGGCGGCTCGCCGGTACGCCATCGAGGTGAAGAACATCACCGAGATGCAGGTGACGGTCGGCCGCTGGCTGGCGGAGCGCCCCGGAGGTCCCGGCACCATCGCCACGAACGACATCGGGGCGATCGGCTTCCTCACCCGGGCGCCAATCCTCGACCTGACCGGCCTGGCCTCGCCCGACGCGATCCCGTACCTGCGCCGGCCGCCTCCCGCGGGCTCGAGGAACCGCGGATGGAACGGCGCCAGCGAGAGCGGCCTGGTCGATTTCATGCGCGAGCGCCGGCCCGGCTATGTGGCTGTCTTCCCGGCGTGGTATCCGGGCCGATCCTTCCACGAGAGTCTCGGCGCTGAGGTCTTCCGCGTCACGCTGGAAGACAATCTGATCTGCGGCGACCGCACGATGATCGTCTATCGGCCGTCCTGGAACGGGGCGCGAGGCCGGCTCGGCGGGTCTCTCAGGCAGGCATGGCGGCCGCACGGTCGCGGGCGCCCGGCCCGGCGGCGCCGGATCGGCGCCGGGCGGCGGCGAGGGCCGTTCCCAGGAGGGTGCGTGCCAGGGGGAAGGCCGGGGCAATCCCGCGGGCGGCGCGGTAGTGCCCGGCCGCCTCGGCGTGGCGCCTCTGCCGCATCGCCAGGCCCCCCAGGCGCATCCGGGCCCAGAGGGAGCGGGGATTGTCCTGCAGGATGGCCAGGTATTCCTCCCGGGCACGGGCGAGCGCCCCGCGCCGCTGCCAGTACTCGCCCGCCGACAGGCGGAGCGCGTGGCAGTCCCCGACGACCGCGCGCTGCCGGGCGAAATCCTCCGGGCCATAAGCCGCATCGCGGCCGACCCCGCGGCGCCACGAACGCGACCCATGCCATTACTCGGACACACTCCTAGCCACCTCGAGCAGGGTGTCCTCCCCTTCCCCCCGCACCACGATGTCGACCTGGGGGTAGTGTTCCAGAAGATGGTGCGGCAGGTGCGTGGCGTGGGGCCCGCCCGCCACGATCAGGCAACGCGGGTTGGAGGCGCGGGCCAGGGCCGCGAGTCGCATCGCTTCGTGCCGGTTGAAGGTGAACACCGACACGCCGAAAAGATCCGGACGCTCCTCCTGCAGGAAACGCTCGGTGCGGCGCCAGGACCAGGCGCTGCAGTTGACGATGCGGGCGTCGTATCCGGCGCGCCGCAGGACCGCGTTGAGGGTGCCCAGCCCGAGCGGCGTGAAGCGGGAATAAAACTCCATCCTCCCGAGGTCGTGGCAGGTGTAGCCGAGGAGGATTTTCACCGTCTCCCCCGGGGCCTGCCCGCAACCGGCACGGCCAGGAGCCTCTGCACCTCGCGCGCCAGGATCGGCAGGCGCTCGTCCCGCAGCAGGGGAAGCAGAGTGCGGGCGCGCCGCAGGGAGGAGCGCGGCAGATCACAGAGCAGAAGCTCTTCCTGCAGGAGCCGGCCCTCGGCCAGCATCTCGCCCGACGGGTCGATGACGCACGATCCGCCGCTGAAGTTGATGCCGTCCTCGAAGCCGATGCGGTTGGCGTAGATCACGTACAGCGTCTGCATCTGCGCGGTCACCCTGGCGAGGTCCTTCCAGGTGGCGTGGACGGAGAGCCCGCGCCGGTCTATCCCCTCCGTGGGGCCCGCCGACAGCACGAGCAGGTAATCCGCGCCGTCCTGTGCCAGGATGAGGGAGCTCGAGGGGTGCCAGAAGTCCTCGCAGATCAGAAGACCGATTCGTCCGAGCCGCGTGCTGAAGGCCTGCAGGCGGTCCCCGGCGGCAAAGAAGCGCCCCTCGTCGAACATCCCGTAGGTCGGCAGGTAGACCTTGCGGTGCACGTGGCGCACGCGGCCTCCCTCCAGAAACAGGGCGCTGTTGTAATAGCGGTGCCCCGGCGTCTCCTCGACGAAGCCGGCCACGATGGCGATCCTCCGGCTCAAATCGAAAAGAGGGCGAAGCGGGCCGGAGACCTCAAGGCCCAGGGCGACCTCCGGAACCAGATCCTGCAGCAGGTAGCCGGTCAGGCTGAGCTCCGGGAAGACCACCAGGTCGGCGCCGTGCCGAATCGCCTTCCTAATCCAGATTGAATGCAGGGAGAGGTTCGCCCTCAGGTCGCCGAGCACAGGCTCGACCTGCGCCAGGGCCACCCGCAGCCTGCCGTTCGATCGGTTCGCCGCACCCTGCCGCGCCATTCCCAGCCGCCTCTAGAAGGAAGTTTCTAAGGAGTCGCGAATCGTAGCACACGGCCGCTTGTGAAACAATGCAAGTGTCCCATTTTCTTGAATTTGGCCCATGCATCTGTTAGCATGATCGGCGCTTCCCGGATCGCGGAGCCGACCCAGTGCCCGGGCAGGCTCCCAGGGAAGCACCGGGAACCGAGATGATCCGCAGGCCCGTCGTCGCCGGGCAGTTCTATCCGGCCGATCCGGATACCCTCAAGCGCGACCTCGTGACTCTCACCCGGGGGCAGTCGCCGCCGTCCGAGCCGCGGGGAGTCGCCCTCCTGGTGCCGCACGCGGGATACATCTACTCGGGACGGGTGGCGGGCGCCACCTACATTTCCGTGCGCCTGGCCCGCCGGGCGATCATCCTCTGCCCGAACCACACGGGCCTTGGGGAGGAGATCGCGGTGAACGACGAGGGCCACTGGGAGACTCCCCTGGGCCGCGTCCCGGTCGACGCACCGCTCGCGCAGGCCGTCCTGGAACGCTGCCCGAAGGCCCGCGTCGACGACTCGGCGCACGGCAGGGAACATTCGCTGGAAGTGCAGATCCCGTTTCTGCAGCATCTCGTGGGGGAGGTCCGCTTGGTGCCGATCTGCGTCGGGACGCTCCGCCTCGGCAGCCTGCTCGATCTCGGCCGGGCCCTGGCCGAGGCCGTCCGCGACGACGGGGGCGACATCCTCGTGATCATCAGCAGCGACATGTCGCACTACGTGCCGGCGGCCGTGGCCGAGAGGCTGGATCGCCAGGCGATCGAGCGCGTGCTGGCGCTCGATCCCGAGGGGCTGCACCGGGTCGTGCGGGAGGAGGAAATCAGCATGTGCGGGATCGCTCCCGCGGTCGCCGGGCTGGAGGCGGCCCGGCGGCTGGGCGCCTCCGGGGCGCGGCTCGTGGCCTACGGCCATTCCGGTGAGACCAGCGGTGATGTACGCTCGGTCGTCGGGTACGCCGGCGTCGCCGTCACGTGACCGGAACCCCGGGCCGCATGCATTCCGCCGCGAGGATCGCCGCCGTCCTGTCCCTGCTGGCCGCATCGGCGGGCGCCGCGGCGGCGGAGCAGGATGCCCCTCCCCGACCACCTGCCTCGGGCGCCCCGGAGCGCCAGCGCAAGTTCGTCAGCGAGGGCGCGGACGGAAGGACCCTCGAGATCGCCGCCGGCCCCGGATCGGTCATCGGCAAGGACGAGCTCGTCCTCAAGGAGTACGTCGACATCAAGTACGGGGACACGAGGGTCCAGGCCGACTTCGTGCGCTACGTGCCGTCCACCAAGGACGTCACCGCCCTGGGCAACGTCATCCTGGATCAGGGGACGTCGCGCCTCACGGCGGAGAAGCTGACCTTCAACCTCGCGACCGAAACCGGGACCTTCTACGCCGCCCGCGGTTACGCGGAGCCGTCCTACTACTTCGAGGCGGAGCGCGTGGAGAAGATCTCCAGGGACGAGATGGTTCTGCACGAGGCGACTTTCACCGCCTGCACGCAGCCGATCCCGTACTGGAGCTTTCGCGTGGGCCGGGGGCTCATCCGGGAGAACGATTACGCCTACCTTCACAACCTGAGATTCAAGATCGGCCGCGTCCCCGTCTT
This sequence comes from Acidobacteriota bacterium, assembly GCA_016177515.1. GTDB lineage: Bacteria > Acidobacteriota > Polarisedimenticolia > Gp22-AA2 > Gp22-AA2 > Gp22-AA3. The sequence continues at coordinate 10,472 of JACOUZ010000027.1, read as the reverse complement.
CTACTCTCCCTACCTGGTCTGGCCGGTCAAGTCGGATCGGGCCTCCGGGCTGCTGTTCCCGGAGTTCGGTTTCTCGCGCCGCGGCGGCACGATCATCAGCAACGCCTTGTACTGGGCGATGCGCCGCAACATGGACGCGACTTTCTATCTCGACTACCTGTCTCTGGCCGGGTACGGCACGGGGCTCGAGTACCGCTACGTGCCGAGCGCGAGCGGCCGCGGCTACTTCACCGGCTACTACATCCGCGATCAGGTCGCCAGGCAGGAGCGCAAGGAGGGTGTTCCGATCGACCGCTGGGTCATCAACTACGGCCACAACCAGGAGTTTACGCCCGGCTGGCGCCTGGTCGCGAACGCGAATTTCATCAGCGATTTCGATTACTACCGCGACTTCGAGCGCGATCTGCGGCTGTCGACCAACCCGCAGGCCCTGAGCAACCTGTTCGTGACCCGGACCTGGGGGTTCTATACGCTGAACCTGAGAGGGGAGAGGCGCGAGCAGCTGATCAACGTGCCGGTGGAGCCCCTGATCGGCGCCCCGTTCTCCCTGACGGAGGAGGAGACCATCACCCGCTGGATCAAGCCGAGGATCGAGCTGCGCGGCCGGCGGCAGCGCCTGGGCGGGTCGCCCTTTTTCATGACGCTCGAATCCTCGGCCAACTATTTCGACAAGGGCGTGGCCGGGGCCAGCTACGCCCGCTTCGACGCTTTTCCCGTGTTCTCGGCGCAGCTCTCGCAGCTGCCGTGGCTCGACGTGGACGCCAGCGTGGGGTACCGCGACACCTACTACTCCGGAAGCCAGATCTCCGACGTGGGATGCGACGGAATCCCCGGCACGGGCGACTTCGGGGAAGGGGACGGGAAGGACAACAGCGAGCACGACGAAAACCTGGACGGCGTGTTCGACGCCGGGGACGACATCGGCTGCGACAACGATGGCGTGGCGGCCGACTTCGGCCAGGGGAACGGAGTCCGCGACGAGGAGAGGACGCTGCCCACCGACGAGGCGTTCAACCGGCACAACTACCAGGCCGGCCTGACCCTGATCGGTCCGCGGTTCAGCCGGGTCTTCGATCGGCCGGGTTCCCGCTTTTCGCCTCAGTACAAGCACGCTTTCGAGCCGCAGATCCGTTACAGCTATCTGTCCCGGGTCGAGGACGCGGACCGGATCATCCCGTTCGACGAGATCGACGTGGTTCGGGCGAACACCAACCGGATCACCTACGCCCTGGTGACCCGGCTGTACGCCAAGCGCCCGGTCGCGGGGACGGCCGATTTAGGCGCTCTCCTGGGACCCACGAACGCGGCCTTCGTCGGCGGGGGTGGCGTCGATCCCTACGCCCAGGCGAAGCAGGCCCTGCAGCGCCGGCAGGAAGCGGCGGCTGCCGGGGCGACGGCCGGAGCGAAGTCCGGGGCTGCGCCGGAGGCCACCCAGGAGAAGAAGAAGTCCCTGAGCACGGTCGAAGTCGCCACGCTCGAAATCAGCCAGGACTACTCGTTCCTGGGGCCGCTCAGCGTTTCGACGGCCCTCGGCTTCCCGAACGAGGCGCTGACGAGCCACCTCTCGCCGGTGCGCGCGACGCTGCGGATCAACCCGTCCATCCATGCCAGCCTCGACGTGCGCGGCTCGTTCGACATCCTGTTCCGGCAGATCCGGGAGGCGAGCCTGAGCGCCAACCTGCGCGGCACCCGGCGCGGATTCGTCGACCTCACCTGGTCCATGGTGCGGGACCTGGAGGGGAGGGCGCTTCTCGAAAAAGGGCTCGGCTTCAGCCAGGCGTTCGACCGCAACCAGGTCGGCCTGCAGGGGGAGACCAACTTTCTGGGGCGGCGGTTTCTCCTGGGGATGCAGACGAACTACGAGCTGGGAGACGTCCTGCCGGGTGAGCCCCGCCTGAGGGACCAGCGGTACCGGTTCGGGTACAACACCCAGTGCTGCGGATTCCAGCTGGAGGTCCTCAACCGCAATTTTCTGGGCAGCAGCCAGCGCGAGTTCCGTTTCCTGATCAACCTCAAAGGGGTGGGCAACGTCGTCGACTTCCAGTCGGGCTCCTCGGGTGCTTTGCCGGGGACCTTTCCGGGCATCGTCCCGTGAAGGCCACCGCGTCTTTCGTGCCGCTGGTGCTTGGAGCGGGCGGCATGCTGGGGCGCGTGCTGGCGGGCGTCCTGGAGGAGGACTTCCCGGGCACCGTCTCCGCCAGCCGCGCCGAGGCCGACGTGACCGATCGCTTCCGCCTCGAAGCGGAGATCGAGCGCCTGCGGCCCGATGCGATCATCAACTGCGCCGCCTGCACCGACGTGGACGGTTGCGAGACCGATCCGGACGGGGCGCGGCGCGTCAACGCCGAGGGGGCCGGAAACGCGGCGCGGGCGGCGGGCGCGGTCGGCATCCGCTTCATCCACGTCAGCACCGACTTCGTCTTCGACGGGCGCGGGAACGTCCCCTACACCGAGGACGACCCGCCGGCGCCGCTCTCGGAATACGGCCGCAGCAAGCTCGAAGGTGAGCGACGCGTGGCGGCGCTCGCCCCCGATCACCTGATCGTCCGGACCTCGTGGCTGTACGGCGCCGGCCGCCCCAACTTCGTCGACGCCATTCGCGCCCGCGCGCGAAACGGCGGGACGCTCCGGGTGGTCGACGACCAGTTCGGGTCGCCGACCTATGTGGACGACATGGCGCGCGCGCTGCGCCGCCTGATCGACTGCGACGCCCGCGGCCTGGTGCATTTCGCCAACCGCGGGATCTGCTCGCGCCACGAGATGGCCCGGTTCATTCTGGATGCCGGCGGCTTCCTCGGCGTCGGACTGGAGGCGATCAAGACCGGGGAGGCGGGGCGGATCGCCGTGCGGCCCGCTTTTTCGGCCCTCGACACCGCGCGCTACGCCCGCCTGACGGGAGAGGCGCCCCGCCCCTGGCAGGAAGCCCTGCGCGATTACCTCGGCGCCTTCCCCGGCCCGGCTGCGGGAGCATGAAGGTTCTGATCACCGGCTCCACCGGGTACCTCGGCTCCCACGTCGCCGCGCGCCTCGCCGCCGCAGGGCACACCGTGCTGGCCCTGGTTCGCCCGGGGCGGGAGCACGGCGTCCCGCCGGGCTGCCTTCCGGTGAGGGGGGACGTGCTCGATCCGTCCACCGTCGAGCGGGCGCTCGCCGGCTGCGACGCCTGCGTGCACATGGCTGCTCTGGTCAAGACGTGGGTCCGGGATGCCCGCCAGTTCGACCGGGTCAACGTGGAAGGACTCGCGGCGGTGCTGCGCGCCGCCGAACGGCGGGGCGTCGCACGCATCCTGTACACCTCGACGATAGCGGCGCTCGGTCCCACGGGCCCCGAAGCGCGCGACGAGACCTGCGCCCGCAGTGAATTCAACTTCCGCACGGAATACGAGCGCAGCAAGTGGTCCGCGGAGCGGCTGGCGGTCGAGCGCGCCGGGGCCGGTCTCCCCATCGTCATCGCCTACCCGGGCGTGGTGTACGGGCCCGGGGCATCGACACAGGGAAACCTTCTCGAAAAGGTCTTCACGGACTACGCCGCGGGGCGCACCCGCACGCGGCTGGGGCGTCGTGCGACCCGCATCTGCTACGCTTACGCCCCCGACGTCGCCCTCGGGCATCTGCTGGCGCTCGAGAAGGGTACGCCCGGAAGGGGCTACATCCTGGGAGGGGAGAACGTCACGCAGGACGAGCTGTTCTCTCTGCTCCACGAGGCGACCGGGTTCCCGCCGCCGCGGACCGCGATCCCTTTCTGGGTCGCCGAGGCGGCCGGCCGGGCGCAGCGCTTCCGGGCCCGGCTGACCGGCCGGGCGCCCTCCTTCACGGACGGAGCGATCGCGACCTTCCGCTACCATTGGGCCTACACCAGCGACCGGGCGGTTCGGGAGCTCGGCTACCGCGTTACGCCTCTGCGTGAAGGACTGCGCGCGACCCTCGAGGCGCTGCGGCGCCGGCCCGCCGGCCCTTCCGGGACGGCTTGAGAGGGAAGATGCGCGCGCGCGGCGAGACGGGACGCAGGGCGGTCCACTTCGCGATGGGAGGCCTGGCGTTCGCCCTCCCGTACCTGACTCCCTTGCAGGCCGCCGGCGCGGCGGCCCTGGCGGTCCTGTTCAATCTCGTCGTGCTGCCGCGCCTCCTGCCTTCGCTGTTCAGGGAAGGCGAACGCCGGGCGCCCTGGCGATCGGGAATCGCGATCTACCCGGTCGCCGTCCTCCTGCTCATCCTCCTGTTCCACCGGCGCATGGAAATCGCCGGGGCCGCCTGGGGGATCATGGCGGCCGGGGACAGCGCCGCCGGAGTGGTGGGGAGGCGCTTCGGCCGCCGGCCGATTCCCTGGAACCGCGCGAAGACGGCGGAGGGATCGATCGCCTTCGCGGTGGCGGCTTTCCTGATGTCCTGGGCCGTCCTGGTCTTCATGGGACTGGGGGCGCTGGAGGCGGCGTTTTTTGCGGGCAGTGCGTCCCTGTTCGCGGCCTTCATGGAGTCCCTTCCCTGGCGGCTGGACGACAACCTCACCGTCCCTCTCCTGTCGGCGGTTTTTCTCGCCGGCCTTCTCGAATTCGACCCGGATCGCTTCATGGCGGCGGCCCCGGCGCTCGGCCGCCGGCTCCTCCTGGCCGCGGCAATCAACGGTGTTCTGGCCCTGGTTTCCAGGCGCAGCGGGATGGTCGACCGCTCCGGGATGATCGCCGGCTTCTCCGTGGGGGTCCTGACCCTGGCGTTCGCCGGCTGGCCGGGGTTCCTCGTGTTGATCACGTTCTTCGTGCTGGGGTCGGGTGCGACGCGTCTCGGCCTGCGGCGGAAGGAGCGCGCGGGCATTGCCCAGGAGAAGCGCGGAGCGCGCTCGGCCCGGCACGCGCTGGCAAATTGCGGAGTGGCGGTCTACCTGGCGTTCCTGGTGCTCGCCGCCGCGACCCCCGCCACGTTCGCGCTGGCCTTCGTCTGCGCCTACGCCACGGCCGCGTTCGACACCGTCAGCAGCGAGATCGGGCGCGCGTACGGCGGCCGCCCGGTCCTGATCACGACGCTCCGGCCGGTGCCGGCCGGAACCGACGGGGCGGTCTCCTGGACGGGGACGCTCGCCGGCCTCGCCGCCGCCTGGATCGTCTGCGGTGTCGCAACGGCCACCGGGTTCATCGGCGCGGAGCGGGCGGCGGTCGTGCTGGCGGCGGCGTTCGCCGGCTCGACCGCCGATTCGTTGCTGGGCGCCACTCTCGAGACCCGCGGGCTGATCGACAACGAGGCGGTGAATTTCTCCAACACGCTGGTCGGCGCCCTCTGCGGGATCGGGTTGATGACCCTGATGTAGGCGCCCCCGGCGGGCCCCGGCGCGGGCGGGCCATGGACGATGCGGCCATGAGCGGGACGAAGGTGTCGTCGGTCAGGAGTTTCGCTTCAAGAGCGCGGCTCTATTTCGCGTTCACGCGTCCGTTTACGCTCCTGCCGCCGACGTTCGGGGTGGTTTCGGGAGCGCTCTGCGCCTTCGGATCGGCGCACAACCCGGATCCGGAGCGGCGGTTTTCGCCCTCCGTCATCCTGATGATCGCCCTCGGATCCCTGACGGCCGCCCTGCTGAATGCGGCAAGCAATGTCATCAACCAGTATCACGATCTGGAAATCGATCGCCGCAACAAGCCTCTGAGGCCGCTGGCCTCGGGTGCGATCTCGCCGGCCACCGGCCGGCGATTCGCCGCCCTGCTCTACGTCCTGGCGCTCGCGCCGACCTGGCTGGTGGTCATCTACCCGCGCGTTTCGTTCCTGGAGAAGGCGACGGCGCCCGTCCCGGAGCACCAGTGCTTCTTCATCTACCTGGCGGGCCTCGTCTTCACCCTGGTCTACTCCGACCCCGCCTGGGGCCGCACCAAGCGCTTCGGAATCTGGGCCAACCTGACGATCGCCGTCCCGCGCGGCTGCCTGCTCAAGGTGGCCGGCTGGTCGATGGTCGGCAGCGTGTTCCATCTCGAGGCGTGGTACATCGGCGCCATCTTCCTCCTCTTTCTCCTGGGCGCGACGACCAGCAAGGACTTCTCGGACATGGAGGGGGACGCCGCCCACGGCTGCATCACCCTGCCGATCCGTCTGGGTGTGGGGAGGGCGGCGCGCTTCATCGCGCCGTTCTTCGTCCTGCCGTGGCTGCTCATCCCGCTCGGGGCCTTCCTGCCCGACCCGTTTGGCCAGGGCCCGATCCTGACCGGTGGCCGTCTGCTCCTGTGCATCCTGAGCGCGGTCCTGTCCGGCTGGGGCGCCTGGACGGCCCGCCTGATCCTGCGCGATCCCGCGGCCCTGGCGAGGTCCGAGAACCACCCCTCCTGGACCCACATGTACCTGATGATGATGTTCGCCCAGGTCGGGTTTGCCGTGGCCTACCTTGCCTAGGAATCCGTTTCGCGCCGTCCCCGACTTTCGCCTCCTGCTCGCCGCGATCCTCGCCTCGATCCTCGCCGCGGCCGGAGCCGCGGCAGCGGTCCCCGCGGCTGGCGGGCCGGCCGGCGCCCCGCCCGCCGGGCCGGCCGACACGGTCGTCCTTCTGTCGATCGACGGGATGCGCTGGGACTACCCGGCGAAGACGGAAGCCCCGGCCCTGTCGCGCATGGCGGCCGAGGGTGCGTCGGCCCGCACACTCATCCCGCCATTTCCCACAGTGACTTTCCCCGCCCACGCCAGCCTGGTCACCGGCGTTCATCCCGATCGGCACGGCATCATGAACAACGAATTCCTCGATCGAGGACGCGGCCTGTTCAGGAGGGAGGACGACGCCTCGTGGCTGCTTGCCGAGCCCCTGTGGGTGACCGCCGAGCGCCAGGGGATCCGGAGCGCCGTCTTTCACTGGGTCTTCTCCTACACGCCCTGGCACGGCATCGCCGCCACGCGGAGAGTGCCGTTCTCCGCCGCGACCCCGGATGCCGAGAAGGTGGACCGGATCCTGGACTGGCTGTCGCTCGAGGGGGCCGATCGCCCGCGTCTCATCCTGTCCTACCTGCACGGACCGGACGCGGCCGGGCACGGCGAGGGGCCCGAGTCGCCGGCCGTGTTCCGGCGGGTCCGGCAGACGGATCGCCTCGTCGGGCGAATCCTGCGGGCGCTTGCGGCGCGGCCGCGATCGGCGCTGGTCGTGGTCTCGGACCACGGGATGGCCGCGGTGTCCCGGGTGCTGCGCACGCGCGACATTCTGGGCGCGGGAGAGGCGCGGCGCGCCCGGCCTGTCTCGTCGGGCGCCGTCTGCAACATCTATTGCCCGGACGCCCGGTCCTGCACGTCCGCCCAGGCCGCATTGAAGCGCATCGACGGGATGACGGTTTACCGGCTGGAGGACCTGCCGGCGGCGCTCAGGTACGCCTTGCCGTCGCGCACCGGGGACCTGGTCGCGATCGCGCCCCGGGGCGCGTATTTCGCGCACGGTGGCGCCCCGGCCCCGCCGGCCCGCGGCATGCATGGCTTCCCGCCGGACGAGATGGAGATGCGGGGGATCTTTCGCGCTTGGGGCGCAGGCGTGAAGAAGGGGGCCCGCCTCGACACCCTGCGTGCGGTGGACGTGGCGCCGTTCGTCTGCCGGCTTCTCGGGATCGATCCAGCCGCGGGACTCGACGGGCGGGTGCCGGAGGGCCTGCTCAGCGCGGCTCGGGGGTCCGGTAGCGCGCCACCCTGACGCGTGCCGGGCGCAGCAGGATCCCTCCCAGCGTGTACCCCCCGGCAGACTCCTCCAGGACCATCCCGTCGCGCTCCGCGTCGGCGGTTTCTTCGGTGGCGACCGCCTCGGCGACCTCCGGGTCGAACCGCCGGCCCGCGGTTTGGACCGTCTGGACTCCCTCGGCGGCGAGGACCAGGAACAGGCGATCGCGGATAAGCGTCACGCCGGCCAGGAGCGGGGCCGAGTCGGTGGCCGTCCCCGCGGCGGCGATCGCCCGATCGAGGTCGTCGAGGACGTCGAGGATCTTCCGCAGGAGATCGGCGCGGGCGATCTCCAGGCGCCTGTCCAGATCGCGTGTCAGCCTCTCCCTGAAGGCGTCGCGCTCCTCGTCGATCCGGCGGTAAGCCGCGGAGATCTCCCGGGCCCGCCGCTCCGCCTCCTCGGCGCGGGCCTGCAGTTCCTCGACGTAGGTGGGGAGCCGCGGCGCCGCGGCGGGTGCGGCGTCGTCCCCGATGACCGGCCGGCGGTCGATCACCGAAAAGGCCGGCTCGCGGCCGGCGCCCTTCCCGTTGCCTTTCCCTTCAGGATTTTCGCCAGGGTCCTTCATGTTCGATCGGCCGTGGTGCGGGCAGGTCCGGGTGCGCGGGCCGGCGCCTCAGCGCCCGGTCAGGCGCCGGATCCGCTCGCGGATCGGGGGGTGCGTGCTGAACAGGGCGGTGAGCGCCCCGCCGGTGAACGGCTTGACGATGAACAGGTGGCTGGAAGCCGGCCCCGCGGCCTGCATCGGGATGCGCCGGCTCGAGTCTTCCAGCTTCTGCAAGGCGTTCGCCAGCCCGTGAGGATTGTGCGTCATCTCGGCGCCGCTCGCGTCCGCCTGGAACTCGCGGGAGCGCGACACCGCAAGCTGGATGAGCGTCGCCGCGATAGGGGCCAGGATGACCGTCGCCAGAAGGGCGATCGGGTTCGCCCCGCCCCGATCGTCGCGCTGGCCGCCGCCGAAGAAGGCGGCCCAGCGGGCCATGTTGGCAATCACCATGACGGCCGCGGCCAGGGTCGCCGCGATCGATCCGATGAGGATGTCCCGGTTCTTGACGTGGGCCAGCTCGTGCGCCAGCACGCCTTCGAGCTCTTCGGCGCTCAGGAGCCTGAGAATGCCATGGGTCACCGCGACCGCCGCATGGTGCGGATCGCGACCGGTGGCGAACGCGTTGGGAGCGTCCTCCGGGAGGATGTAAACGCGCGGCATGGGGATGCCGGCGCGGGCGGTCAGACGCTCGAGGATCTCGTAGAGCTGCGGCGCCTGCTCCCGGGCGACCGGTTGGGCCCGGTGCCACGCGAGGACCATCCGATCGGAGAACCAATAGGAGAAGAAGTTCATGACCGCGGCGACTCCGAGCGCCACGATCATGCCCCGGGGGCCTCCGAAGATCTGGCCGAGCCCGACGATCAGGGCCGACAGCAATCCGAGCAAGAACGCCGTCTTCATCGCATTCATCGTTCCACCTCGATGGTGATGGACTTGGCTTTCGACTCCTGTATCTTGGGCAGGACGATCTCCAGCACCCCGTTCCTGTGCGTGGCCCGGATGCGCGCCTGGTCGACGCTTTGCGGCAGGCTGAACGACCGGACGAACGAGCCATGGGGCCGTTCGGCGCGGTGCATCTCCTCCGGCCGGACGTCGCCGGCCGGACACCGCTGCCCGCGCAGGACGAGGACGCCCTCCTCCACGCGCACCTCGATGTCCTCCCCGGCCACGCCGGGAAGGTCGGCGCGCAGCACGATGCGGTCGTCGATCTCGAAGATGTCCATCGCGGGAGACCACGGGCCGGCCTGGGCCTCTGCATGCTCCGCCGGGCGGCCCGCCCCCGCCCGGCCCGGTTGGCTCACCCGATCCTCGAGGGCGCGGGAATCACAATAAGGAGCCCATTTCGAAACTGCCATGTTTGCCTCCAAGTCCGCCGGGACACCGCCGCGCCGACCCGGACCACCGCTCAGCGCCTTCGCCGCCCGGCGGGGACGGCCGTCTCCTGCGCGCCGGCCTTCTCGAACACCACGCCGTCCCTGTCTTTCGGCCAGTCGGCCCGGATGATATCCCCGGGATCGAACGCCCCTTCGAGCACCCTGCGGGAGAGGGGGTCGAGAACCAGGCGCTGGATCGTCCTCTTCAGGGGCCTGGCACCGTAACGCGGATCGTAACCGATCTCGACCAGTTTTTCTCGCAGCGCCGGGGAGATCTGCAGGGCCAGCTGGCGCGCCTGGAGCAGCGTGCCGACCCGCTTCACCTGGATATCGACGACCTTGAGAAGATCCTCCTGTCCCAGGCTGTTAAACAGGACGATCTCGTCGATCCGGTTGAGAAATTCCGGCCGGAAGGCTCGCTTGAGCTCCTGCTCGACCATGGCCTTGAGGCGCTCGCGGTCGTCGCCCGGACGGCCCTGGAGGAGCGTCCCTGCAAGATTGGAGGTCATCACGACGAGCGTGTTCTTGAAGTCCACTGCGCGTCCCTTGCCGTCGGTCAGCCGGCCGTCCTCGAGAATCTGCAGGAGCGCGTTGAACACGTCGGCATGGGCCTTCTCGATTTCGTCGAACAGCACGACGGCATAAGGCCGCCGGCGCACAGCCTCGGTCAGCTGGCCGCCCTCCTCATGGCCCACGTAGCCGGGGGGCGCGCCGATCAGCCGCGCCACGGAGTGTTTCTCCATGTACTCCGACATGTCGATGCGGATCACGGCGCGCTCGTCGTCGAACAGGAACTCGGCCAGGGCCCGCGCCAGCTCGGTCTTGCCGACCCCCGTCGGCCCCATGAAGAGGAAGGACCCGGTCGGGCGGTTGGGGTCGGAGAGCCCGGCGCGTG
>JACOUZ010000338.1 GCA_016177515.1 Acidobacteriota bacterium | reverse complement strand
GGGGGGCGGGACCCGCCGGCGGCGGTCCCGGGGCCGGGAAGGGCGGCGCCCGCATGGGTCGTCTGGCGGGGTGGGCCGCGGTGGGGCTGACGGCGGCCGGGGCTCTGGTCTATCCCCTGTGCGGCACGGCCGCCTGGCTGCGGGGCCGCGCCGACGAGATCGAGAGGCAGAAGGACGCGCCGGCACGCGCGGCCCTGTCTCCCGGGGCCGATGCCGAGGCGCTGTTCCGGGCGCTTCATCCGGGGGACGCGGCGGCCGCATCGTTCATCGCGCGCGCCGCGGTCCCGGGTGTCGCGATCCTGGAGGAAGCGGGGGAGCCCTACACCTGGTCCTCCCGCATCTCCACGTTCAGCGGCGTCCCGGCGATCCTGGGATGGGGAAACCATGAGGCGATCTGGCGCCAGGACTGGAGCGAGGTCCTCAGGCGCGGGGAGGACATCGCCGCGATCTACCGGGCCGAAGGCCCGGCGGAGGCGTGCGGCCTCGTGCAGCAGTACGGCGTGCGCTTCATCGTCGTGGGGGAGCGGGAACGGGAGCGCTACGGCCACGGCGCCGCGCGGTTCGCGGCCGCGGCGCGGCCGGCGTTCGAAAACAGGGGGACCAGAGTGTACGACGCCCGGGACGCCTGCGGCCCGGCGGTCGCGGGCCGCGAGGTTGGGCCGTGAATGGGGCCGCCCCGCGGGCCGCCGGACGCGCCGGCGCCGTCATGGAGCGCGCCGCCCCCTGGCTTCTCCTGGGGCTGGCCGGAGCGCTGCGGCTGCCGCGGCTCGGACTGCGGCCGCTGCACCACGACGAAGGGACGAACGTCATTTTTCTTCTCCGCCTTTTGCGCGAGGGGGCGTACCACTACGATCCCTCCAACTACCACGGGCCGCTCCTCTATCTCCTGAGCGCGGCCCCCATCCTCCTGCTCGGGACCTCCACGGAGACGCTGAGGCTGGCGCCGGCCCTTCTGGGCACGATGATGGCCGCGCTTCCCTGGTGTCTGAGGCGGGAGATCGGTCGATTCGGCGCGTGGGCGTCGGGGATCCTGCTCGCCACCTCCCCTTCCCTGGTCTACTACTCGCGCGACAACATCCACGAAATCTATCTCGTCTTTCTGACCCTGCTCCTGGCGGTGGGTGTCGTCCGCGGCCTCGAGTCGCCCCGGATCGGCTGGCCGATTCTGGCAGGTGCGGCTGCGGCAGGAATGCTCGCCACCAAGGAGACGGCCTGCCTGGCCTTTCTGGCGCTTGGCGCGGGGCTCGCCGGGTCGCGCCGCGGCGGCCTGCCGGTGCCGCGCCGGGCGGCGATCGCCGCTTTCGCACTGGCGGCGGGTGTTCTGGCGGTGACGCTCTACAGCGACTTCTTCACCGATCCGGCGGGCCTGTGGCGGCCGATCGAGGCGCTGCGGATCTGGGGGCGGAGGGGATTCCACGGAGACGGTCACCTCAAGTCCTGGTCGTATTTCCCGGCGATCCTGGCGCGGGAGGAGCCTGGGATCCTGATCGCGGCAGTTCTTGGGGCGCTCCTGGCGCTTCGTCGCCGCGATCGATTCGCCGGCTTCCTCGCCGCCTGGGGCGCTGCGATCACGGTTCTCTATTCGTGCATTCCGTACAAGACGCCCTGGCTCGTCCTCAACATGGTGCTGCCGCTGGCGCTCCTCGGCGGCCGGGCCTTCGGGGCCGGGCTCGACGGCGCGCGGCCCGCGGGCGCCGCGGCGGCCGGCCGGTGGTGGCGCGCGGCGGCCGGAGCGCTCCTGGCCGCGGCCGCGATCGTCTCCGTGCGCCGCGCTTTCGACCTGGCATTCGTCCGGTACGACGACGAACGGGCCGGCGCCCTGGTCTACGTCCAGACCCGGCGCGATGCGCTGCGGATGGTGGCCCGCATCGAGGACTATGCCCGGGGCCATCCCCTCGGTCGATCGCTCCCGATCCAGATCCTGTCGCCGGATTACCTGCCGCTCAACTGGTACCTGAGGGACTTCACGGACGTCGGCTACATCGGGTCGGTCATCGACGGGCCCGACGGGGCGGTGGTGATCGCCCGCGCGGACTCGGCCGAACGGGTGGCGTCGCTCCTGGGGGAGGGGTACGCGCGCGAGGATTACGCGCTCAGGCCGGGCGTGGATCTCTGCCTGTTCCTGCAGACGCTCGACCCGCCGGCCACCGCCCCCTGAGATCGGGCGGGGACGAGCGCTTGTGCGGGAGGGGCGCCGCGGCTAGAATCCGTAAGGGAGGCACTGCGCCATGGGTTCCGCTCAGACGTTCACCAGGTTTTTCACGGTCGAGGAGGCCAACGCCCTCATACCGAGTCTCAGGCCGAAGCTGGAGGAGCTGCTCGCCACCTTCAAGCAGATTCGCTCCGAGATCGAGACGGCGGCCAGCCAGGCCGGGCTGGCGCCGGGAAGCCCGGATCTGGCCAGGCACCTCGAGTCCCGCGCCGTCGCGCCCGGCCTGTTCGACAGGGTCAAGCGGCTGATCGCGGAGGTCCACGCCAAGGGTTGCCTGGTCAACGGGCCGGAGGCGGGGCTCGTCGACTTCCCCTGCCTGTTCAACAATGAGATCGTATTTCTATGCTGGAAGTTCGGCGAGCCGCGGGTCGGCTACTGGCACCGGATCCCGGACGGTTTTGCCGGGCGCCGGCCGCTCCTGGACGTGTCCGGACCGGAGGAGGAGGCGCGGGTCCACTGAATCACGGGCGGATCCCTCCGCCGTTCCCCTGAACGCGCCGGCGCCAGCCTTCCCGCACCAGGCGGCAGACTTCCTGGGCGTCGTCGGTTATGGTGAACAGGTGCTGGTCGTCCCGGCTGATCATCCCGCCGCCGAGCATTTCGCGTTTCATCCAGCGCACGATTCCGTCCCAGAAATCGCGGCCGATCAGGATCACCGGAAAGTTGTCCACCTTGTGGGTCTGGACCAGTGTCAGCGCCTCGAACGCCTCGTCGAGCGTCCCGTAGCCACCGGGAAACACCACGTAGGCGCAGGCGTACTTGATGAACATGACCTTGCGCGCGAAGAAGTAGTTGAAGTTCACGAGGGTGTCGATATGGCGGTTCGGCCGGTGCTCGAACGGCAGGCGGATGTTGAGCCCGACCGATCGGCCGCCTCCCCGGCGCGCGCCGAGGTTCGCGGCCTCCATGATTCCCGGGCCGCCGCCGGTGATGATCGAGAATCCTTCGCGCGCCAGCGCCTGGGACACCTGCACCGCCTTGCGGTAATAGCGCGAGCCCTTGCGGACGCGGGAGCCTCCGAAGATCGACACCGCGGGCTCGATCGGGCGGAGGGTCTCGAAACCCTCGACGAACTCTCCCATGATCTTGAAGACGGTCCAGGTGTCCTTGGGGGCGACGTCCCGCATCGAACGCACGCGTGGCCCTTCGGCGTGCCGTTCCGCGGCGACGGGCTCCTCGGGGGGGCGCGCGACTCTCGACTGGCGGCTCACGGAATCCTCATGACGGCGCCGCATGAATATAGGTCCGTCCTCCGCAAGCGACAACCGGACGGGAGGAGAGGCGGCCCGTGACCCGCCCCGGAGCGCCCTTGCGCGCGGGGGACGAGCTGACCCTGGACATCGCCGATCTGGCCTTCGGCGGGCGCGGAGTCGCCCGCGCCACGGGGTTCGTGGTCTTCGTCGAGGGGGCGCTTCCGGGGGAATCGGTCCGCGCCCGCGTCAAGCGCGTGAAGGCCGGCTACGCCGAGGCGACCTGCGCGCAGGTCTTGACTTCGTCGCCCGACAGGACGGCGCCTCCGTGCCCGCACTACGGCGAGTGCGGCGGCTGCGATCTGCAGCACCTGGCGCCGCCGGCGCAGGCGGGGGCCAAACGAAACCAGGTCGTGTCCCTGCTCGGCCGCCTCGCCGGCCTCGCCGACGCGCCGGTCACGGAGGCGGTGACCGCGGGCCCGCCGACCGGGTACAGGTTCCGGATGGATTTCGACTGGGGGACGGGGCCGGGCGGGCACTCGGTGCTCGGACTGCACCGCGCCGGCCGCCCGGCGGAGATTCTGGCGATCGATCGGTGCCTCCTGATGGCCGAGCCGGCGAACGCCATCCGCAGGCTCACGGCCGAGCGGGCCCTGCGGCTGGGGCTCGGGACATGGGACCGGAAGCGCCGGCGGGGGCTGCTGCGGCGCCTCGGCATCCAGATGGCGCGAACCACGGGCGAAATCGTGGTGACGCTCGAAACGAGCCGCGGGGATCCGCCCGCCCTCGGCGGGCTGGCGCGCGATCTCGTGCGCGACTTCCCGCGCGTCGTGGGAGTGGTGCGGCGCGAGTACGACCGTTACGATCGTTTCGTGGGCGATTCGATCCTCTGCGGCCGGGACCACCTCTTCGAAGAGATAGACGGCGATCGACTCAAGGTCCCCGCCGGGGCGTTCTTTCAGCCCAATGCGGCCGGGGCCGGCAGGCTGCGCGAAGTGGTCCTGCAGGCGCTCGAGCCGCGGGCGGAGGAGTCGATCCTCGAGTTGTTCTGCGGGATCGGGTTCTTCACGCTGGCGGCGGCGAGGCGGTCGCGGCGGGTGGTCGGCCTCGACGTGTCGCGGGATGCGGTGGCCGCGGCGCGCGACAATGCGGCGCGGGCGGGGCTGGGAAACGTGCGGTTCCTCTGCCGGGACGTGGCGGAGGCGCTTCCCGGCCTCCTGCAGGAGGCGGGCCGGGACGCCCTCCTGATCGATCCGCCGCGCACCGGGCTGCCGCGGTCCGTGGCGCTGGCCATCGCCCGCGCTCCCGTTCCGCGCACCGTCTACGTATCGTGTGACCCGGCGACCCTCGCGCGCGACATCAGGCTGCTCTCCGAGGCCGGCGGATTGCGGCTGCGGTCGCTGACGCCCCTCGACCTCTTCCCCCAGACCCACCACGTGGAGTGCGTGGCGCGGCTGGATCGCGCCTGAGCGGCCGCGCGGGGTGGAAGGACGGGCCTCAGCGTGCGAGGCGGCGCGCGGCCGCCTGCCCGGCCCGGACCTTGAGAACGCCGGCGGACACCAGGTTGAACAGGAGGGAGTAAGCCTCGAATTCCCCCTGGCGCGCCAGGCTGGCGACCTCGGCGATGGAGCGGGAGCCGTCCACCAGCGCGAGGACCTTTTTTTCCTCCGCACCGAGGTCCGGCCTGGACGCCTGCGCGCGGGGCGGCAGCGCCGGCTCGACCACCACCGCGTCATCCGGAAAGACGGCGCGCATCTTCGCCCACTCGTCAAGGCGGTGGATGCCCTCCATGATGATCTTGGTGGTCGACATCGACAGCGTGATTTTCTCCTTCGCGTCGGCCTCCCCCTCCATGAACTCGAAGAACCCCGAGCGCCAGTGAAAGAGGTTGTAGACGATCTCCAGGACCTGGTGCTTGACGGCCCACAGCAGCTGGTCGGCGGTGATGAAGCCCATGCGCACCAGCACCTTGCCGTGGCGCGTCGTTTCGTCGATCTTCGAGGCCGACACGGCGTTCTGCTCGGGAGTGATGATCCCTTTGCGGACCAGGCAGTTTCCCAGGCTGTCGCGGACCGAGTTCGAGCGCGCGAAGACGATCTCCCCCTGCTCCCAGTGCAACGACCTGGTCTCGGCGCCGCGCGACAGCTTGAGGACGCCGGTCTTCTTGGACATGCCGAGCAGGTTGAAAATGTCGGCCAGATTGATGCTGCCGAGGTCCCCGCTCAGGATGGTCGATCCGGCCACGGCTGTCCTTTCAGGCGGCCCGGGCGGCGTCAATCCGCCGCCTGCCCGGGCGGCTGATCACGTTGCTGTATGCGCGCCGCAAGCCGCCGGATTTGACCTTGACAGCCCCGGGGCCTCCCCGTACACTTAGCCCGCGTTCATGGTCGGATTCTGCTCCAAATGACTGATATACAGGGGTTCCGGGACATCGACTCACCGGGATCCGGCCCACAGACGCTCTGGAGGCCTTGAGCCGATGAGTTCCGTGAAGACCCTCTTCGCGCTTCTCCCGCTCGCCGCGCTCGCCACGTTGTCGTGCAGCAAGACCCAGGACACGGCGCCGGAACGGAGGATATTCGGCGACCCGCCGACGATCCAGACGGTGGAGCAGAACTTCTTCGATCCCGCGTTCCACGTCTCCTGCGATTTCTCGGAAATCGTCGTGGGGCAGGTCTGCGAGCTCAGCGGCGAGGCCAAGATCATCGTGGAGCCGCAGCCGGGGCCGGGCTGGGTGCGCGGCCGGAAGCCTGGCCTCGGATCCGTCGTGAACCCCGAGGCCGGCGTGTTCGTCGAGGGGACCTACGGCGAGGCCACCATGCGCGTGACGGTCACCGATCCCAACTCGACGTCGGCACAAAACAACATCCTGCTCGTCAGCGCCAGCTTCATCAAGCCGGACAGCAAGAACGAGGACTCGATCGTGATGTTCGACGACGGGGCCGAGAACCATTTCATGTTTCCGCAGCGCGTCAGCACACCCGGGGAGAGCTGCACGGGCGTGAACGACCCCACCGAGGCCACGTGCAAATGCGTCGGGACAAGCTACCCGCTCGATTCCGGCGACACGAACAAGAACGACGACGAGTTCACGCGCCGTCTGGCTTTCCACAAGCCCACCGCCAATCCGTATCTTCTCGACTGCATCCAGCGGGATCGGCACGCCACACTGATCCTCGCCTCCACCGGGACGACGTTCACGTTCAAGATCGAGGCGGTCGATCGCCAGGGCAACCTCTCCACCTGGCCCCAGTCGCTGCCGCTCACGACCGGAGACGACAGTTTCGACTGCACCGGCGATCCATGCGGCTGCTGCGTCCTGCAGTTCGGGGGGCTTGACTCGGCGTGCAACGGACTGGAGGGGATGACCTCGCCGGACGTCTTCCCGGACGGACTCTGCGTCACAACACAGCTTTGAGGATGTTAACAAAGCCGTCCCCTGGTCGCCCCTGTCAGTCATCAGTTCCTCGCCTGCCGCTGACTCGCTCCGTTTCCGGAATGTAACTTCCGGGTTGCTGCAGATCAAGGAAGCGAGCCGAGCAGGCGGACCAGGCGGGCCGCCACCTCCGGAGTGATCCTCCCCCCTTCCAGAGCCAGGCCGGCCGAACGCACCGCCAGGGCGCGATGCACCCTGCGCACCTCCGCGGGAAGGGTGCGCAGGGCCTCGCCGTGCAGCCGCAGCGTCGCAATGTCCCCCCGCGAGACCGGTCCCGTCAATGCCCTGACAGGCCCGAGGCGCGCGACGTTTTCCACGGTCCCGCGAATCAGAGGCAGGTAGAGCCGCGCCGCCTGCCGCGTTCCCAGGCCCAGGCCGCGCGCCGCCTCGAACCCTCCCGCCAGAAACGCCACGAGGTCATTGGAGAGGATGCAGGCGATCAGGTGATAGAGCGCCTTGGCCTGGCGGGGGATGGTGACGGGAGTCCCGCCCACTTCGATGATCAGCCGGCGCAGGGGGCGCACCGCGCCGGGATCGCCCTCGATGGCAAACGGCGTGCCCTGGAGGTCCAGGTCGGGCCTGGGGGCGGCGATGCTCGCGAGCGGATGCAAGGAGGCGACCAGCGCCCCGCATCGCTTGAGGGATTCCAGGGCCGCGGAGGAGATCGCGCCGCTGGTGTGGGCCACGATCCGCCCGCGCCACTGCAGCCGGCCGCGCGCCAGATCACGCGCCACCGGCACGATCTCGCGGTCCGGGGTGGCGATGAGGACCAGTGGGGCGAGCGCCGCGGCCTGGACGTTGGAGGTGGTCGGCTCGCCCCCGCCGATGAAGGCCCGCGCCTGTCGCGCCGATCGCAGGGTGCGGCAGGAGAGGCCCGCCGGCGCGTACTCCCGGAGCGCCAGCAGCCTTCCCAGGGTCCTGCCCAGGCGGCCGGCCCCGATGATTGCGAATTCCCGCTTCATTCCGTTCCGCCGCCGGCGGCCACCCCGTCCGGCAGGCGCTCCAGCCGATCCAGAAGGGCCTGGAAGTCCCCGGGACGCGGGGCCTCGAACTCCCGGCGCTCTCCCGACCGCGGGTGCGCGAAGGCGAGGCGCCGCGCGTGCAGGGCCAGGCCGTGATACGAGCGCAGCGCTTCCGCGAAGAGCGGACCGGCCCGGGAATCCGCCCGCCGCCCGCCGTACAGGCGATCGCCGACGATCGGGTGGCCCACCGAACTGAGATGGACCCGGATCTGGTGGGTCCTTCCGGTCTCGGGCCGGACTTCCAGGAACGACACCGGGCCGCGGCAGAAGACGACCCGGTAGGCCGTGCGGGCGGCACGTCCCCCGGGCCGGACGGCCATCCTCGTGCGCGCGGTGGGGTGGCGGGCGATGGCCGCGTCGATCGCGCCGCGCGCGGAACGCGGGCGGCCCCAGACCAGGGCCTCATACACCTTCTCGACGGCGCGCGCCTTGAACTGGGCCGCCAGGGAGCGGTGCGCCAGGTCGTTCTTGGCCACCACCAGGACGCCGGAGGTGTCCTTGTCGAGGCGGTGCACGATGCCCGGCCGCTCCACCCCTCCGATACCGGAAAGGTCGTGGCAGTGGTGCAGGAGGGCGTTCACCAGCGTCCCGCTCCGGCTCCCCGCGCCGGGATGGACCGACAGTCCGGCAGGCTTGTCGAGGACCAGGAGGTCGGCGTCCTCGTGCAGGATCGCCAGAGGCAGATCCTCCGCCTCGAGGGCGGAGGGGACGGGGGCGGGGTGGTCGATTTCCACCCGCTCACCGCCGCGCACCTTGTCCGACGGGCGCGCCGGCCGGCCGGCGACCAGGACGCGTCCCGCGCGCATCAGCCGCTGCAGCGAGGCGCGGCTCTCCTCCGGGAGCCGCTCCGCCAGGGTCCGATCGAGGCGCTGGCCGCGGGACCGGGCCGGGAGGTCGAGGGTCAGGCGTCGCCCGCCGGCGTCCGATCGGTCGCGGCGGCCCGGCATGGCCTCAGGCGCTCTTGCGCGCCGGGGAGGCGCCGGCCGATCGGCCGAGGCGGACCAGCATCAGAACGGCCAGAAGCGCGGCCGGCACGGCGATGAGCTGGGAAGTGGAGAGCGCACCCCCGAAGAAAACACCGCGGGCGACATCGCCCCGCAAGGCTTCCACGGCGAAACGCAGGACCGCGTAGAGCAGCACGTAGGCCCAGAACACCTGACCCGGGGCGTGGCGGCGCTTCAGGAGGCGCAGGGTGATCGCCAGGATCAGGAGGTCGGCGAGAGCGTGGTAGATCTGCGTCGGATGGAGCGCGACGCCCAGGGGCACGCCCGTGAGCTGGAAGGCGGCCGGGTCGCTGAACGTCACGGCCCAGGGCAGGTCGCAGGACCGGCCGTAGCAGCAGCCGGCGGCGAAGCAGCCGATCCGGCCGATCGCCTGGCCCAGCGCCAGGGGGGGCGCGGCGAGGTCGGCGACCTTCGCCAGCGGCAGGCGGTAACGCCGGACGTACAGGACGCCCGCCGCGGCCGCCAGCGCGAAGCCGCCGTAGAACACTCCGGCCGATCGCAGGTTTCTCAGGATCTCGGCCGGGTGCTCGTAGTAGTAGCGCGCGTCGATCAGGTAGAGCGTGACCTTGGCCCCCACGAAACCGGCCAGAAGGGCCACGATGCCCAGGTCGACGATGCGGGAGCTGTCGATCGCCTCGCGGCGGGCCAGCGTCACGCCCAGGCGCAGAGCCAGGAGGAAGCCCAGGGCGTAGAACAGGCCGTACGTCCCTACGGTGAACTGGCCGAATCGGCCGAGATCGAGGTCGAACAGGACCGGATACATGTCAGGCCCCCGGCGGAAGCGCGGCCTGGCGGTGCCAGCCGCGCGCCAGCAGATCGATCACCAGGCAGGCGACGCCGACGCAGATGCACGAGTCCGCCACGTTGAAGGCCGGCCAGTGATGCTCGCCCACGAACACATCCAGGAAATCAATGACGTATCCGAGCCGGATCCGGTCGGCCAGGTTGCCCAGCGCCCCGCCCAGGATGAGAGCCAGACCGGACTGGGTCGTGGAGTCGTGAATGGTGCACCGGTACTGGAACACGAACATCAGGGCGATGGCCAGAAGCGGCACGGTGGTGAACAGGGTACTCCGGTAGGGGTCCGGGAGATCGTGGAACAGGCCGAACAGGGCGCCGCGGTTGGTCACCAGCGTGATGTGGAACAGTCCCGGAATCACCGGCGCGGAGGAGTAAAGCGTCATGCGCGAGACCACCATGGCCTTGGTCGCCTGGTCCAGGAAAAGAACCGAGAGGGTCACGAGCGCATAGGCGAGACGCAGGAGCGCGGGGCGGCTCACGCGCCCCCTCCCCGTGCCCTGACGATCGACCGCACGGCTGCCGCGCAGCGGGCGCACACGGTGCGGAAGGACGGGTCCGACCCGACATCGGTCGTGACGCGCCAGCAGCGCTCGCACTTGCCGCCCGGCGCCCGCTCGACGCGCACGCCGGGAGTCGCAGGGCGGTCCAGGGCGCCCGGGATCGGCGCCGGAGCGGCCAGCGAGACGTCGGAGACGATGAACAGGTCCTTCAGGAACCCGGAATAGCGCTGCAGCAGCGCCAGGGTCTCGCCTTCCGCCTCCAGGATCACCCGGGCCTCGAGAGAATTTCCCAGGAGGCCCTCCGCGCGCGCCACCTCGAGAGCCTTCAGAACCTGCGCGCGCAGCTCGAGCAGGCGCTCCCAGCGGCGATACATCTCCCCGTCGGCCGGCCCTGCCGCCGCCTCGGGAAATCTCCGGGTGTGGACCGATTCTTCGATCGGTTCGCC
>JACOUZ010000354.1 GCA_016177515.1 Acidobacteriota bacterium | reverse complement strand
TCCTTGTAGTCCTGCAGGGCCCGGAAGGCCGCCGGGTCGGGCGGCTCCAGCGCCAGGGCGGCGCGCGCCGGGCCCGCGGCGGCGGGCTCCTGACCGGCGGCGCCGGGATCGCCGGCAGCGCCCGCGTCGGAGGCGACGGCGCCCGGCCCGCCTCCGACCGGCTCGCCGGCGAGCGCGTCGACGTCGCCCGCCTCGATGGCGACCCGCTCCACCCTGATCAGGAGCCGCTCGACGGCGTTCCGGAGCTCGCGCACGTTGCCGCGCCAGGGACGCCCGGCCAGGCGCTCGAGGGCCGCGGGGCCGAAGATCTTCGGGCGGTAGCTGCTGTCGCCCGCCAGGGTGCCCACGAAATGCTGGACCAGCGCCGGGATGTCCTCGCGCCGATCGCGCAGGGGGGGACAGGCGATCGGCACGACGTTGAGCCTGAAGAAGAGGTCCTCGCGGAAGGCCCCCGCGCGGATGCGCTCGCGCAGGTCCTTGTTCGTCGCGGCGATGACGCGCGTGTCGACCCGGATCGTCTTCGCCATGCCGACCGGCTCGACCTCCCCTCCCTCCAGGACGCGGAGCACCTTGGCCTGCGTGCGCGGGCTCATGTCGCCGATCTCGTCGAGGAAAACCGTGCCGCCGTCCGCCTGGACGAACTTGCCGACCTGGCGCGAGGTGGCGCCGGTGAACGCCCCCTTCTCGTGGCCGAACAGCTCCGATTCGATCAGGTCCTCCGGGATGGCGGCGCAGTTCACCTTGACGAACGGCTTTTCGGAGCGCGCGCTCAGGCGATGAATCTCCCAGGCGACCAGCTCCTTGCCGGTGCCGCTCTCGCCGGTGATCAGGACGGTGGCGTGCGCCGGCGCCGCCCGGGCGATTGCCTCGCGCACGGCCTTGAGGGCCCGGGACTCCCCCACCAGGCGCAGGCTCGACTCGACCTGGTGGCGCAGGCGCAGGTTCTCCTCGCGCAGGTGCTTGCGCTCGATGGCGTGCCGCAGCGCGGTGAGCACCCGCTCGGACTCGAGAGGCTTCTCGAGGAAATCGTAGGCGCCTTTGTGGATCGCCTCCACGGCGGTAGGGATGTCGCCGTGCCCGGAGATCATCAGGATGGGGGTGTGGGCGTCCTTCGCGCGGATGGCAGCCAGCGCCTCGAGGCCGTCCATGCCCGGCATCTTGATGTCGAGGATCACCGCGTCGGGCATCTCCCGCCTGATCGTGTCGATCCCCTCCTGGCCTGAGGGGGCCTCGACGCATTCGAAGCCTTCGTACTCGAGGACCATCCGCAGAGACTTGCGGATCTCCCCCTCGTCGTCGACCACCAGGATCTTCTCTTTCACCGGGCCAGGCCCATGCGGCGCGTCGGTCTCCGGAAAAAGCGGCGCGGACCGGGAACGGAACCAAGGCAGGGACGCCGGCCGGCCGCGGGAACGCAGGCGACTGGATCGAGATGATATCAGGCCGGGACGGCAAAAGCCGCCCATAAAAAACGGGGCCCGCTCCCCCGGGCCCCGATCGCATGGACTCCTGCGGCCGTCCCGCGCGGCGGCCGGTGCGCCGGCCGCCCCGCGTTCTCTCTCTCCTACTTCTCCTCCTCGGGCGCGCGCAGCCGCACGGTGACGTAGCGCGAGATCGGGTCGCCGCCCGTGCGCCCGGTGGGGCTGATGACGTACAGGACGACCAGGCCGCCCTCCTTGACCTTCGCCAGCTCGCGACGATACTCGGAGACGGTCTTCACCGGGGCCCGGTTCACCTCGGTGATCACGTCCCCTTCGCCGAGGCCCTTCTCGAAGGCCTCCGAGACGCGCGACACGCGGGTCACCAGGACGCCGCGGGTGTCGTCCGGCAGATCGAGCTTGCCCAGGACCTCGGGCGTCAGGTCGTCCACCGAGATGCCGAGCTTGCGCTCGTTCGGCTCCTCGCTGCGGCCGCCGCGCCCGGGGGTCTCGGCGGCCTCCTTGCCGATGTGGTCGCCTCTGTCGGCCAGCCGTGCGGCGAGCGTGGTCTCCTTGCCGTTGCGCAGCACGGTCAGCTTGACGGTCGAGCCGGGCTCCTTGGCCGACACGAGGCGCACGACCTCGTTGGTGCTCTCGACCGACTTGCCGTCCACGGCCACGATGACGTCGCCCCGCTTCAGCCCTGCCTCCTCGGCGGGCAGGCCGGGCCGCACCGAGTTGACCAGGGCGCCCTTGTCGGTCTGCAGGCCGAAGGCTTCCTGCAGGTCGGGGGTGATTTCCGCCAGCTCGATCCCCAGGTAGCCGCGGGACACCTTCCCCTTGGTCCGCAGCTGCTCCATGATCCCCTTCGCCACGTTCACCGGCACGGCGAAGCCAATCCCCTGGCCGACGCTGCTGATCGCCGTGTTCACGCCGACCACCTCTCCCGCCACGTTGACCAGCGGGCCGCCGGAGTTGCCGAAATTGATGGCGGCGTCGGTCTGGATGAAGTTGTCGAGAGAGAAGTCGCGCGACAGGTCGCGCAGCACGCGCCCCTTGGCGCTGATCACGCCGACGGTCACGGTGTGGTCGTAGTTCAGCGGGTTGCCGACGGCCATGACCCAGTCTCCGACGCGCACCGGCTCCGAGTCGCCGAGCTCGAGGTAGGGCAGCTTCTTGTCGCCCTTGATCTTGATCAGCGCCAGGTCCGTGGACGGATCGGTCCCGATGACGTCGGCGAGGTAGTCGTGCCGATCGCCGCTGAGGTTGACCCGGATCTTGGTGGCGTCCTCCACCACGTGGTAGTTGGTGAGGATGTTGCCGTCGTCGCTGATCAGGATGCCGGATCCGCCGCTCACCTCGAAGCGGGGCTCCTCTTCCGGCGCGAAGCGGCGCCTCTGCTC
>JACOUZ010000353.1 GCA_016177515.1 Acidobacteriota bacterium | reverse complement strand
GCATCACGATGCCGAGGAGGCTGAGTGCGATCGGAACGAGACGCATCACCGGCAGCGTCCCGGACAGGAAGGCCCACGGCAACTGGTAGGTCGCGCGCTGCCCGAGGGAGGACGCAAGCCCCACGAGAACCGAAAACAGCGGCGGGTGGTCGTAGTACGGATGCACGACGACGTAGCGGTCGCCGAACCAGCGGAAATCGATCGCCTGGCTCACCGGGTAGCGGTCCGGACAGGTGCTCCAGGCCATCGGCACGCCCTGGTGCAGGAGGGACCACCCTTCCCAGGCGTGCTGGTACTCGTCGGCCGTCTCGTGGTGGAACGGCACCAGCGCGTAGTCGTGGAAGCGCAGGAGCGCCGCCAGGATCATGATGGCGCCCAGGGCCAGAGTGACCCGCCCGGCCCGCAGGGAGGCGACCAGGTCCGCCGCCGCGCCTCGCGCCCGGCGGCCCAGGATCGGCACGGCGAGCGCCGCGGCCGCTCCGATCGCAAGGACCACCCAGCCGAGGGCGCGCCGCGACGAGGCGGCGGCGACGGCGGCGGCGTCCACGGCGAAGAACTCCGGCGGGATCGGCCGCGACGGCCGGCCCGGCCGTTGCCACGACAGGACCAGCCGGGCGTCCCCCTGTCCGAGCGCGTAGTCCAGGGCGATCGGGTGCCACCCGGCGGCCAGCGGGCGCTCGGTCAGCGTGTCGGGCTGCATCTCGACCGGCGAGCCGTCGATCTTCAGGAGAGTCTCCCCTTGCGCGTCCATCGAGAAACCGTACGTGCCGGACTCCGGCACCCGCAGCAGGCCGTCCCAGTGGATGCTGTAAGGCGGCAGCGCAGCGGGGAAACCGTGCTTGCGCATGTCCCAGTTGAAAATGTAGGCGGCGTCGAGCCGCTGGGGAACAGGGAAATCGAGGCTCCGGTCGACGCGCTCGTGGACCGGAATCTCGCCGCCCCCTTCACCGCGGATGAAATACCGGCCGCGCAGGCCGCCCCCGGGCCGCAGCAGGGCCTGGAGGGCGAGCAGGTAGACGGCCAGAAGACCGACCACGAGGAGGGCGGAACGTCTCGCGGCCGCGGGAGTCATCCGCTCTGCGGCCCTCAAGCGGGCGCCCCGGGGTCGGCCGCGGCGCGCACCATCTCGGCGACCAGGGCCTCCTTCTCCGCCTCGGGCAGGAAGGTCGCGCGGGCGGTGCGCACGCCGATCGCCACGACCTCCTCCGGAGAGAGGCCCAGGTGCGTCAGCAGGGACTCCCATTCCTCGACCAGGGTGGTGGAGAACATCGCCGGATCGTCGCTGTTCACCGTGACGCCGGCCCCCGATCGGTGCAGCGGGACGATCGGGTGCCGGTCCCAGCCCTTCGCCGCCCCCGTGCGCACGTTGCTGGTCGGGCAGCATTCCAGTGGCACCCCGCGCCGGGCGAGGAGGCGGACGAGCTCCGGGTCTTCAACGGCGCGCACACCGTGGCCGATGCGCTCCGCCTCCAGGACCTCGATCGCCTCCCACACCGACCGCGGCCCGTCGAACTCGCCCGCGTGCACGGTGGTGCGCAGGCCGCGGCGCCGGGCCTCGCGGTAGGGGCCTGCGAACTCCCGGGTCGGGGCCGCCTTCTCGTCGCCTCCCAGGCCGATGCCGATGACGTCGTAGGCGCCGCAGGCGGAGGCCCATTCGACCGTCTCCTCCATGCCGGCGACGCCGAACTGCCGCACGCCGTCGAACAGGAAGCGCAGGCGCGGCCCTCCCTCCCCTTCCCGCCGGCGCGCCGCGGCGCACACCGCGTCCATGATCTCGGCGGCCGGGATGCCGTGGAGCCTCCAGAAGATGGAGGGCGAGCAGAAGACTTCCGCGTACCGGACCCCCTCCCCCTGCAGGCGCCGCGACAGCGCCGAGGCGATCAGGCCGAAGTCCTGGGGGCGGCGTATCTCGGAGCAGAGGCGGCGGAAATTCTCCAGGAAGTCCAGGAAGTCGCGGTGCGAGTAGAGCGCGGCCAGGCGCGCCCGCTCCGCCGGCCCGGCGCTCTCGCCGCGCCCGCGCAGGATGTCGAGCAGGGTCGGAAGCTCGACCGACCCTTCGAGGTGCAGGTGGATCTCCGCCTTGGGCACGCGGCGCAGCAGGAGCCTGTCCGAGGATTCGGCCGGGGTGTCGCGGGCGCGGCTCAACGAGAGCCGTCGGCCGGGGCCGGCGGCGAGGGCGCGCTCTTCGGCGGCTCCGAGTCGGTGTAATGGACGACGCCGGCGGCGTCGACGAAGGAGCGGATCCGCTGCGGAGCGGTGACCGCCGCCGCCCGGGGCGCTTTCCTGTGGACGAGCGGCTTCTTGCCGCCGAACATCTGCAGGACCTTGGCGACATAGCGGCGGGTCTCCGGGTACGGCGGCACGCCGCCCCGGGACAGGACCACGTTCTCGCCGGCGTTGTAGGCGGCCAGCGCCAGGCGCGAATCGCCCTTGAACAGGTCGAGGAGGTACCGCATGTAGCGCACCCCGCCGAGGACGTTCTGGGCGGGATTGAACGCGTCGGCGACGCCGAATCGTGCCGCCGTGTCGGGCATCAGCTGCATCAGCCCCTGTGCCCCCTTCTCGGAGATCGCCCGCGTGTTGAAGTTCGACTCGACCGCCGCCACCGCGAACACCAGGTCGGGATGGATGCCGTGGTCGAGCGCCGTGCGCGCGATCAGCTCGCGGAACTCCTCGCCCGTGCTGGTCACCCGGAGCGGACCGTGCCCGCGGTAGGCCCGGAGATCCGGACGGCTGGGGACGTTGGTGAGGACGAGCGCGCCGCCGGCGTCCTTGCGATAGTACATCTCCTCCGCGGCGGCGGGCGCCAGGAGTCCCGCGGTCGCCATCACGAGACAGGCGGCGCGCGTCATCGCGCCGCACCCGCGCGGCGGATGACCCTCTCGACCGCCTCCAGCGTCCGCCCGCGCGCCCCGTTCAGGTCGGCCGGGCTCCTGCCGCCCGCTTCCGCCATGTCGGGTTTGCCGCCCCCGCGGCCGTCGAACAGCAGGGCCAGCTCCTTCACGATCTCGCCCGCGTGCAAGGGCGGGATCAGGTCGCGGCTGACCGAGGTGGTGACGGTGACCCGATCGTCGCGCACCGCCCACTGCACGATGACGCCCGACGGCAGCCGCTGCCGGCTGCGGTCCACCAGCGCCCGGACGGCGTCCTTGTCGAGGCCTTCCTGCGGGCCGCGCACCAGCACCTTCACTCCGGCGACCTCGGCCACATCGTC
>JACOUZ010000352.1 GCA_016177515.1 Acidobacteriota bacterium | reverse complement strand
TGGACATCACGGTCGCCACGAAATGGCGGGTGATCCCGGAGATGCCGGGGTACAAGACGGTCAAGATCCACTACGAGATCGTCGATTCGGCGAAGCAGGATCGGGGCAGCGGGGACAACATTCCAGGCTCCAAGCAGGAATACCCGGAGCTGAGCTTCGCTCCGATCGGTGACGCGGGTCGCAACGTCGTGGATTTCGTGGTCGCCAAGGAGGCCGATTTCCCGGCGGCCGTGCTGGCCGAGAAGAAGAAGC
This sequence comes from Acidobacteriota bacterium, assembly GCA_016177515.1. Lineage (GTDB taxonomy): Bacteria > Acidobacteriota > Polarisedimenticolia > Gp22-AA2 > Gp22-AA2 > Gp22-AA3. Next base: position 16,949 of record JACOUZ010000352.1, on the reverse strand, counting down.
GAGAGGCGTCCACGGCGGGCGGCGCGGTCGCCGCCCCCGCCGGCACGACGCCGGTCGACGCCGGAACCGTGGCTGGAGCACCCGGCGCACCGGTGGCCCCGGCGCCGCCCGCGGTCTCGGGCGAGTCGCTCACCAAGGCCAAGCAGCTGGCCGACGCGGGCCGGCACCAGGAGGCGGTTGAGCTCTACCGTGCGTACCTGACGAAGGACCCGACCGGGAACCCCGCCGTCTACTACTACCTGGGCAAGAGCCTGTTCGAGGCGGGCGACGATGCGGCCGCCGAACAGGCGTTCCGCAAGGCGAGCGAGCTGAAGCCCGAGATGAAGTACACGCACTTCTTCCTCGGCAACATCCACCTGCGGGGCGAGCGATTCACGGACGCTGCCGCGGAATACGAGAAGGAGACCGCCCTGGCGCCCGACAACGACCGGGTATGGTTCCAGCTGGGGCAGGCCTGGGCCCGCGCCGGCGAGGACGACAAGGCCCTCGCCTCCCTCGAGAAGGCGAGCGCCATCGACCCCTCCAAATCGGATTCGTACATGGAGATGGCCGCGATCCACGAGAAGCGGAAGGACCGGGTGAAGGCGGACGAGGCGTACCAGAAAGTCATCGCCCTCGACCCCAAGAACGCGGCGACCTCGTTCTTCAATATCGGCGTGCACGCCTGGAATGAGAACCACGACCGGGAAGCGGCCCAGGCCTTCCGCAAGGCCATGGAGGTCGATCCGACCTACGCGGCGGCCCACCGGGAGCTGGCGCGCACGCTCACCCGGATGCAGGACTTCGAGGGGGCCGTCAAGCACTACGAGCAGTATTTGAGGCTGAGCCCCACCGCTCCCGACGCCAGGGAAATCAAGGAGATGATCGTCGCTCTGAAGAGATGACCCCGGCCGCAACGGCCGGCGGGATTCCTATTTGCGGGGAAAGAGCGCCTCGTCCACCAGCTCGCAAAGGACGTGGCCGACGAGAATGTGGACCTCCTGGATGCGCGCCGTCGTCAAGGAGGGGACGCGGACCAGGTGATCGCAGATTGCGCCCAGCGGCCCGTCCTGCCCGCCGGTGAATCCCACGGTGGCCAGACCGCGGGCCCGTGCCGCGCGCAGCCCTTCGAGAACGTTTGACGATCGTCCCGAGGTGCTGATCCCGACCGCCACATCGCCGGGACGCCCGAGCGCCTCCACCTGGCGCGAAAAGAGGCGCGAGAAATCCCGGTCGTTCCCGATGCTGGTGAGGACGGACGTGTCGGTGGTCAGCGCCAGGGCCGGCAGGCCGGGGCGATCGACGACGAAGCGGTTGACGAACTCGGCCGCCAGGTGCTGCGCGTCGGCGGCGCTGCCGCCGTTCCCGAAGAACAGCAGGGTCCGCCCGGATCGCAGGGCGGCGATGAACGCCGCCGCAACCCGCTCGATGACATCCGTCCCGGCCGCGAAGAACGCACCGATGACTTCGGAATGCTCGCCGTGAATCTGCCGGATCCGGTCTGCGCCGCCGCCGGTTGGTGCGACTTCGGCCATTCTCTTCATCCCGCTTCCTCCAGTGACCCCTTCCAGCCGATGATTCCGGCCATGCGGCCGGCGTTGCCGGCCCCGCGCCGATAGGATTCCAGCAGGTCCGGCCGGCACATGGTGCACAGGCCGGCCGCCTGGATCCGCCCGGCAGGGACGCCGGCCGCCCGGGCCTGCAGCCGGTTTGCCTCAACCAAGTCGACCCGCGTTCTTTCTCCCCCCACGATGCAGGTGGCCGCTTCGGGGAAGGCGGCCAGAAGCGCGTCGGCCACCTCGTTCCCCACCTCGAAGCAGCAGGGCCCGATGCAGGGTCCCAGGGCGACGCGCAGGGCGCCGGCATCGGCCCCAAAACGCGAGCGCAGAACGGCGATGGCGGCGCCGAGCACGCCCTTCACCGTGCCCCGCCAGCCGGCGTGGATCGCCGCCGCCGTGCGCGTCGATTCGTCGCAGATCAGGACGGGCACGCAGTCGGCGACCCAGACGCAGACGGCCAGGCCCGGATCGGCGACCACCAGAGCGTCGCCCTCCTCGAGTCCCGGCGGTCGCTCGGTGTCGGCGAAGGCCGACGCCCTGGACCTGCCGTCCACGACGTGCACCGCGGCGCCGTGGGTCTGGCGGAGCGACAGGAGCGGGACGGGCCCGCCCATCGAGTCGGCCAGGGCCGCCCCGGCATCGGAACCCTTGACGGTGAACAGGTGGGCCAGCCCCTGGACCTGGGAGAGGATTGGAACCTCGATCCGGCGCGTGAGTCCCGATCCCACGATGCTCGCCGCGTCGCGGGGGCTTTCGGTCGTGGCGGCGCGGGCAATGGGCATGGCGGTGGACATGGTAGGCGAGCGGATGCTGCCTTGACAAGCCCGACCGCTTCGGGCATTCTTGCGGGCCGCAGCCGGGATTTCGCGTCCATGTCGGCGCGGCAGCGGACCCGGAATCGAGGGTGCGCGCGGCGAGGGGGTCCGTTCCCCTCCTTTTTTTGTGGGACGAAGGGAGGATCGACAAGGTGCCGGTCGTGGGTCTCATGGCGCCGCCGCCGGGACAGGGGCAGGCCAGTGCCTGGCTGCAGATGGTCCCTCTCGTCGTCATCTTCGTCATCTTCTACTTTCTGCTCATCCGCCCCGCAAGAAGCCGACAGAAGCAGATCCAGAAGATGCTGGACTCGCTCAAGAGCGGCGACAAGGTCGTCACCTCGGGAGGGCTCCTGGGAACGGTGGTCGGCATGGACGCCGGCATCGTGCAGCTTCGGATCTCCGACAAAGTCAAGGTGGACGTGACGCGAAGCTCGATCATCGGGCTGCAGGACCAGGAAACGTCCGCGCGGACGGAATCCTGAAACGACGGGCCGGCGCCGGCGGGCCCCTCCGGGCCGCGGCGCGGCGATCAGGAACGGGATGAACCTCGATCTACGCTGGCGGCTCCTGCTGACGTTCGCTCTGCTCATCCTGTGCGGCTACGTGGTCTACCCGCCGGCGGAGCAGATCCGCCTGGGCCTGGACCTGAAGGGCGGCATCCACATCGTCATGCGGGTGAAAACGGACGATGCCGTCCGGGCCGAAATCGACCTGTCGCAGGAACGCATCCGCTCGGCCCTGGGAGAAAAAGGGCTGGCGCCCCAGCGCACCTCCGCCGACGGGACCAACGCCCTGCTGCTCGAAGGAATCGACCCGGCGCGCGCCGGCGAGGTCCGGGACCTTCTCGGCCGGCAGTTTCCCCAGTTTCAGGCGTCGGCGCCCGGCCCGGGGCGCCTGCGCATGCAGCTCCGGGCGGCCGATGAATCGGGAATACGCGATTCCGCCGTCCGGCAGGCTCTGGAGACGATTCGCAACCGCGTCGACAAGTTCGGGGTCGCCGAGCCGACCATCCAGAGGCAGGGGGCCGGGGCGCGCGCCGATCGCGTCCTGATCCAGCTCCCGGGCGTCGAAGATCCCGAGAGGGTCAAGGACCTGATCGGCTCCCCTGCGTTTCTGGAATGGAAGCTGGTCAAGGTCCCGCCGGGCATCGTGGCGGACCAGTTCCGGCCCCCGGACAACCTGGACGCCTTGTCGCAGATGTTCGGCGGCACGCTGCCTGAGGACGTGGAGGCCCTCCCGCAGGACCTGGTCGGCCAGGACGGCAAGCCCTTCCGGGTCTTCTGGCCGGTGACCAGGACTTCGCCGATCACGGGGAACGATTTGAAGAACGCCCGGCGCGATCAGGACCGGTTCGGCGGACCGGCGGTGAACTTCCTGCTCACGGCGGACGCCGGCCGGCGGTTTCAGGACCTGACGCGCCAGCACCAGGGGCAGCTCCTGGCGATCGTCCTGGACCGGAAGATCGTCTCGGCGCCCCGCATCAACGCGGTCATCGCCGACCAGGGGATCATCGAAGGGGGCAACTTCACGCTGGAGAGCGCCGAGGATCTGGCTCTCAAGCTGCGCTCCGGGGCGCTGCCGGCGGGAATGGAGATCCTGGAGGAACGCACCGTCGGCCCCTCGCTCGGCGCCGACTCGGTTCGCCAGGGCATCGTGGCCTCCATCATCGGCTCGATCATCGTCGTCCTTTTCATGCTGGTGTTCTATCGCATGGCCGGGTCGAACGCGGTCTTCGCCCTGGCCCTCAATGTCCTGATCCTGCTCGGGGCGATGGCCTATTTCAAGTCCACCCTGACCTTGCCTGGCATCGCCGGCATCGCGTTGAGCATCGGCATGTCGGTGGACGCCAACGTGCTGGTGTTCGAGCGCATCCGCGAGGAGATGCGCAATGGGCGGACCGTGAAGGCGGCGATCGGCGCCGGGTTCGAGAAGGCGCTCACCGCCATCGTGGACGGCAACGTGACGACGCTCATTCCGGCGTTTTTCCTGTACGCCAAGGGCACAGGCCCCGTGCGCGGCTTCGCCCTGACGCTGAGCGTCGGCATCCTGGCGAACCTGTTCACGGCCGTATTCGTGTCGCGCGCGCTGTTCGACGCGCTCCTGACGCTGCGGCCCAGGATGGAACGGCTGAGCATCTGAGGGACGGCATGCTCCAGGTCTTCACGCACGTGAATTTCCGGATGATGTACCGCACCAAGTGGTACTTCCTCGCCTTCTCAGCCCTGACGATGGTCGTGTCGGGCTGGGCCATGGCGACTCGCGGCTTCAACTACGGCATCGACTTCGCCGGCGGCACGGCGGTGCAGCTCAAGTTCCGCGAGGCGCCGCGCGTCCAGGATCTGCGCTCCGCCCTTGAGCAGGCCGGGCTGGGCGACGTCAGCATCCAGAAGATCGGCGGCGCCGAGGACAACGAGGTCCTGATTCGCGTCGAGCAGCAGCGCGTGAAGGGCGCGGCGGCCGGCGGCGAGGGGGGCGAGATCAGCACGGAGATCCTCGAGTCGCTGAAGACGCCCGAGGAGCGTGCCGCGGTCCGGTCCGGGAAGATCGATCTGAACATGGCCTCCCAGGCCGCCCTGCAGGAGTGGCTGGCCTCCCGCCTGCCGAACGCCGTGGAGGTGGCCGAGGCCGTGGTGCGCTACCGGACGGATCACCAGGGGCTCCTGTCGTCGCCCGGGGCGATCGCCTCGATCCCTGGAGTGCCGCCGGAGGCGGCCGCCCTCCTCTCCGCTGAGTCGACGGTCGGCCGGTTCGCCCTGCGCAGCGTGGACTTTGTCGGGCCGACCGCCGGCCGCGAGCTGCTGCACAACACGGCGTGGCTCATCCTGCTCTCGGTCCTGGGAATCCTGGTGTACGTCTGGTTCCGTTTCCACAAATGGACGTGGGGCGTCACGGCGGTCATCGCGCTGGTGCACACGGTGTTCATAGCCGCCGGCATGATCTCCCTGACGGGCAAGGAGTTTTCCCTGACGGTGGTCGCGGCGCTCCTGACCGTTCTCGGGTATTCGATCAACGACACGATCGTGGTCTTCGACCGGATCCGCGAGAACCTCCGGCTCTACCGCGAGCACGAGTTCGAGGAGGTCGTGAACGCCTCCGTGAACCAGACGCTCAGCAGAACGATGCTCACCTCGCTGAGCCTGATTTTCGCCATCGTCGCCTTTCTCATGTTCGGCGGCGACAAGCTCAACCCGATGATGTTCTGCCTACTCGTCGGCCTCTGCTTCGGCACCTACGCGTCGGTGTTCGTGGCCGCCGCCCTCCTGGTCATCGCCTACCGCCGGTTCGGCCTGAAGTACGTCAAGGCCTGAACCCCGCTTCCGCGGGTGTGCCCACTGCTTCCTGATGGCCCCGGTCCCGGCCGCGGGCGTCCCGACCGGCGGAGGCAGGCGGGGTGGAGGGGCGCTTTTTGCTATACTGCCCCATCCGTGGCGAGTGCCGCCTGTCTGCGCGAACCCCCCTGCACGACCCGGGACAACGGACGAGAAGCGGCGCCCCCGGCGCTGGGTCTGCCATGATTCGTTTCGAGGACATCCAGGAAAAAGTCGAGGCCTACATGCCGGCGGCCGATCTCGACCTGTTGCGCAAGGCCTACGTCTTCTCGGCCAAGGAGCACAAGGGCCAGACCCGCTCGTCAGGGGAGCCGTACCTGATCCACCCGCTGTCGGTCGCCTTCATCCTCGCAGATCTCAAGCTGGACATGACCTGCGTCGTCGCCGGCCTGCTTCACGACGTCCTCGAGGACACCCTGACGACGCGCGAGGCGGTGGAGGAGCACTTCGGCCGCGACATCGCCCACGTGGTGGAGGGCCTGACGAAGATCGCCCGCATCAGCTTCAACTCCCGCGAACAGCAGCAGGCCGAGAGCTTCCGCAAGATGATGCTGGCGATGGTGGACGACATCCGCGTCGTCCTCGTCAAGCTCGCGGACCGGTTGCACAACATGCGCACGCTTGAACACCTGTCGCCGCGCCAGCAGGAGCGCATCGCGCGGGAGACGCTCGAGATCTATGCCCCGATCGCCAACCGCCTGGGCATGGCGAAGATCAAGAACGAGCTGGAGGACCTGGCCCTCAAGTACCTGGATCCCGCGGGCTTTCAGAGCCTGGTGCAGGCGCTCGAGGAGAAGCGGAAGCTGACCGATGAGTTCATCAGGGAGATCCAGTCCACCCTCCAGTCCGAGCTCGACAGGGCGGGCATCACATGCGAAATCTACGGCCGGCGCAAGCACCTGCACAGCATCTACCGGAAAATCAAGAGGCAGCGGATTGATGTGGGCGAGGTCTACGACTACCTCGCCTTCCGGATCCTGACCGGCAGCGTCAAGGACTGCTACGGCGCCCTGGGGATCATCCACGGGATGTGGCGGCCGGTGCCGGGGCGGATCAAGGACTTCATCGCCATGCCCAAGCCGAACATGTACCAGTCGCTGCACACGTCGGTCATCAGCGACAAGGGCGTGCCGTTCGAAGTCCAGATCCGTACTCGCGAGATGCACCGCGTGGCCGAAGAGGGAATCGCGGCCCACTGGAAATACAAGGAAGGCAACGGAGGCAAGGAGAGCGATGCCAACATCCAGTGGCTGCGCCAGATCATGGAGTGGCAGCAGGAGCTCAAGGATCCGCGCGAGTTCCTCAACATGGTGAAGGTGGACCTCTATCCCGACGAGGTCTACTGCTTCACGCCGCAAGGACAGGTCAAGTCGTTCCCGCGCGGCGCCACGCCCGTTGATTTCGCCTACTCGGTCCACACCGAGGTAGGCCACCGCTGCGTGGGCGGCCGGATCAACGGCAAGCTGGTGCCTTTGCGGACGGAGTTGAAGAACGGCGACATCGTGGAGATCCTGACGTCGCCGAACCACCACCCCAGCCAGGACTGGCTGACCTTCGCCAGGACCCCGAGGGCGCGCGCCAAGATCCGGCAATGGCTGAACGTGGACCGGCGCAACCGCTCGATCGAGCTCGGCAAGACAGTGGCCGACCGCGAGTTCAAGAGGTACCGCCTCAACCTGCGCAAGCACCAGGGAGAGGGCGGACGGCTGCTGCCGGTCCTGCACGAGATGGGTTGCGCCGGCCTGGACGACTTCTACGCCGCGGTGGGCTACGGCAAGCTGGCGCCCAGGACGCTCATCGAGAAGCTCGATCCCCAGGCGAAACCGCATGAAGCGTCCGAGGGCCCCATCGCCCACGCCGTGAAGAAGGCCCTGGGCATGTCCGGAAAGAAGGTGACGGTGCGCGGCCTGGACGACGCCCTGATCTCCCTGGCGCGCTGCTGCAACCCGATCCGCGGCGAGGCGATCGTCGGCTACATCACGCGCGGCCGGGGCGTGACGGTGCACAGCGAGCGCTGCCCGAACCTCGAGAAGCTCCTGTACGACCCCGAGCGCCGCATCGAGGTCGCCTGGGAGAGCGACGACGCGTCCCGCTTCGAGGTCCGGATCACCGTGTTCTCCGAGGACAGGCCCGGCATGCTGGCCAAGATCACGTCCGCCATCGCCGAGTCCAAGTCCAATATCAAGAACGTCGAGGCGCGCACCTTCGAGGATCGGCGCGGCGAGATCACCCTGATTCTCGACATCGCGGACGTCGCCCACCTCGAGGCGATCCTCGAGCGGGTCAAGGGCATCGACGGCGTGTACCACGTGGAACGGCAGGTCGCATGAGGTGGGGTGCGGCGCCCGCGCGCGGGGCCCCAGCCACGCATCCGAAAACAGGAGGGGACATGAGCACCCGGACGATCAGCACGGACAAGGCCCCGAAGGCCATCGGCCCCTACTCCCAGGGGATCTCCGCGGCGGGATTCCTCTTCCTCTCCGGCCAGGTGCCGATCGATCCGGAGACGGGGGAACTCGTGCGGGGATCCGTCCAGAAAGAGGTGACGCGCGTCCTCGACAACCTGAAGGCGGTCCTCGAGGCGGCCGGATCGGGGCTCGATCAGGTGGTCCGCACGACCGTCTACCTGACCGATCTGCAGGACTTCCCGGCGATGAACGAGGTGTACGCCCGCTGCTTCGGGTCGCACCGGCCGGCGCGCTCAACGGTGCAGGTCGCGGCGCTCCCGAAAGGGGCCCGGATCGAGATCGACGCTATCGCGGCTCTGTCCTGAAGGCGACGGTTTCGACGGCGAAGGATGCCGCGAATACGGCAGGAGGAGAGGGGGTCTAGGACACCGCCCGGGCCGATCGCCCGGAAGCCGCCTTGACGACGGCACCCGAGCGCAGGCAGCGCGTGCAGACCTTCATGCGGCGCCGGGTCCCGCCTGCGACCACCTTGACTTTCTGGACGTTGGGGTACCAGACCCTCTGCGAGACGTTGTGCGCGTGGCTGATCTGGTGCCCGTGCATCGGTCCTTTGCCGCAAATCTCACACGAACGGGCCACTGGGTCGTCCTCCTGAGGGGCGGCGGTAGGCCCCCGTGCCAACCGTGGGAAGCGCGCACTCTACCACACCGCGCGCTGTTCAATCAAACCCCTGCTGTCGTGCGTCCCTGATGGAGTGAGAGTGATGCCCGCAGCGCTCGGCAGGCCAAGGCACATATCTCATTCAGTGTCAGCAACATATGTGAATCGCGATACTGTGGTCTTCGTTTTTGAGCCCGTAACTTGCAAAAATGGAGTCGCGGAATATATTGAACTTTCGTGAAAAAGAAGCACACGGATCGGTCGGCCGCAACCTGCCGAAACGCCAGAGGTTAAAGGAGCCCTGCGGTGTTCTTCTCAAAGCCAAGAAATCTGGTGGGTCTGGACATCGGATCGAGTGCCGTCAAGGTTGTCGAGCTCAGGGACCTCGGCAAGGGCCGCGGGTACCAGCTCCTGAACGTGGCCCTCGAGCGGCTGTCTCCCGAGGCCATCGTGGACGGCGCCATCATGGACGCCGGACTGGTCGTAGATACCGTGCAGCGGGCCTTCACGTCGCGCAAGATCAAGGGCGGTGACGTGGCGATCGCCCTCTCGGGGCACAGCGTGATCATCAAGAAGATCTCCATCCCGGCGACCTCGGAGGAAGAGCTGGCCGAGGTCATCCCCTGGGAGGCCGAGCAGTACATCCCGTTCGACGTCCAGGACGTCAATCTCGCCTACCAGGTCCTGAAGGGGGCGTCGGGTGGCGAAGGGAACATGGACGTGCTGCTGGTCGCCGCCAAGAAGGACAAGATCAACGACTACACCTCCGTGGTCAGCCAGGCCGGGCGCAACCCGGTCGTGGTCGACGTGGACGTTTTCGCGCTGCAGAACTGCTACGAGATGAACTACGACTCCGATCCAGCGGTCGCCCGCGCCCTGGTGAACATCGGGGCGTCCACCACCAACGTGGCCATTCTCAAGGGCGCCACGTCGATATTCTGGCGCGACATCTCGGTCGGGGGGAACCACTACAACGATGCCATCCGCAAGGAGCTGAACCTGAGCTTCGAGCAGGCGGAGGCGCTGAAGCGCGGCGACGAGGTCGACGGCATCCCGGTCGAAAACGTCAGCCCGATCATCGCCTCGGTGAACGATTTCATCGGCGCCGAGATCCAGAAGACCATTGATTTCTTCAAGAACACCACGCCGGGCGAGAACATCGAGACCCTGATCATCGCCGGCGGCTCGTCGCGCATCCCGCACCTGCGCGAGGCGCTGGCCGAGCGTTTCAGCATCCCGGTGGAGCCGCTCAACCCCTTCAACCGCGTGCAGGTCGGCAAGGGCATCTCCCCGGAGATGGTCGAAGACCTCGGATCGAGCGCTTCGATCGCCGTCGGCCTGGCCGCCCGCCGCCCGGGGGACAACCGATGATCAAAATCAACCTCCTGGCCGGGACGGAAAAGGCCAAGGCGCGCGCCGCCAAGGTCCCGAAGTTCGAGGGCGTGGGCACGCTGGGCCAGAACGTCCTGATGGCCGGCGTCGTGATCCTGGCCCTGCTGTTCGTCGGCTGGCGCTGGTACAGCCTGGAGAGCGAGCGACGACAGCTGAAGAGCGAAATCGTCAAGGCCCAGGCCGAGAAGGAGCGCCTGCAGGCGATCATCAAGAAGGGCGAAGAGTACAAGGCCAAGAAGGAGCTGCTGGAGCGCAAGATCAGCCTGATCACCCAGCTCAAGCGCAATCAGAGCGGGCCCGTGCACCTGCTCGACGAGGTGAGCAAGCAGCTGCCCGACTTCCTGTGGCTCGACAGCATGAACGAGGCCGGTCAGAGCATCACCATCCAGGGCAAGGCCACGACCTATAACGCGGTCTCAAACTTCTACAACAACCTGACGGGGTCCCGGTATTTCCAGAACGTGGTGATGGGATCGATCTCCGCGATCCCCGTCGGCGTGACGTTCTCCCTCACCTGCCAGTTCCTGGCGCATCCGGAAGGGCAGGCCGAGGCGAGCGGCGAGAACCCGCCGGCGGGCGGGTAGAGGGCGACGATGGACTTCAAGAAGCTGCCGTTCTGGGGCCAGTTCGCGGTGGTCGCCGGCATGGCGATCGCCCTCGTCGCCGTGGCCTGGATGGCCTACCCGAATTTCTCCGACATGGCCAAGAAGAACGCCGGCTACCGCGGCGAGCTGGAGGCGCTGCAGACCGAGATCCGCAAGGGGCAGGCGTTCGAGGCGAAGCTGCCGGAGTTCGAGAAGGAAATCGAGAATCTGCAGCTCAAGCTCAACGATCTCCTGGCCATCCTGCCGACCGAGCCGGAGACGGGCGAGCTTCTCAAATGGGTCAAGAACCTGGCCGACCAGTCCAACCTGGACCTGAGGCAGTTCAATCCCGGGGCGCTGCGCACGGTGGAATTCTACAAGGAATTCCCGATTCTGATGGACGTGGAAGGCGACTACCACGACCTCGGGGTCTTCTTCGACCGCATCAGCAAGTATTCGCGCATCATCAACGTGAGTGGCGTCGCGATCAACGCCGTCGGCGGCGGGACGCACTCGATCCACTCGACCTTCACCGCCACGACCTTCGTCTACGACGACCAGGGAGGGGCGACCCAATGAGCCGACGACTGCTCCGCCCTGCCTCCCTGGTCCTCGGCCTGTCCCTCGTCTTCTGTCCCGGCGCGCATGCGGAGGATCCGACCGCGGCCACCCCTCCCCCGGATGGAGCCGCGGCGCCGCAGGACACGGAGACGATCAACCGGATCATGCAGGACAACGAAGCGATGCTCTCCGGACGCGGGTTCACCTATGACCCCGCCGGCCGGCGCGACCCGTTCCGCTCGCTGGTCGACGCCATGAATGCGATCGGCAGGGGCCCCCGCCCCAGGGGCATCGCGGGCATGCTGATTTCCGAGGTCGATCTGGTCGGCATCGTGCAGAAGGGAAAATCCCACCTCGCGTTTTTCAACGGCAGCGACAACAAGGGCTATTTCATGAAGGTGGGGGACACTCTTTACGACGGCAAGATCGTCCGGATCGATCGCAGGACCGGGACGGTCGTGTTCCGCCAGGACATCAACGATCCCCGCAGCATCAAACCGTACAGGGACGTATCGAAGAGGCTGACGACAGCGGAGGAGGGTAGCTTATGAGGTACGGGAAGGTCGCGATCCTGATCACGATCGCCGCGGCCGCCCTGCGATGCTCGGGCAATCCGCCCGTCAGCGAGCCGGGTCAGGCGGTGCTCAACGCGCCGTCCGCGGTGGTCATCAACTCCATCGACCACCAGGAGACGCCGGCAGGCACCGAGGTCGTCCTGAGGGGGAACTACCCGTTCAGCTACACCTCCTACCAGCCGGATCCCACGACGCTGGTCCTCGAGCTCCTCGACGTGCATGTGGAGGGGCTGGCTCAGGAGGTCCAGCTCGGCACGCCCCAGGTCGAAGGCGTGCGGGTCACCTCCGTCGAGAGCGTGGACGGCGGCAAGATTGCCAAGTTCGAGTTCAAGAACGTCCTGGCGTCCCAGCACTCCATCCGGCTCGAAGGCCATGACCTGATCGTCGATTTCCCGTCTCTCGGCGAGTCCGGCAACGCGCCGGAAGAGCCGGTGGTGGCGGAGGATGTCCAGGCTGGCGGCGAAGCGGCCGGCCAGGAAGCGACGCCGGAAGGGGTGCCGTCCGTCGAATCGTCGCAGCCCGAAAGCGCCGAGGGCGCGCCTCTGGAGACCGTGTCGCAGGCGCCCGAATCAGGCGCGAGCGTGGAAACGGGTTCCCAGACCGGTGAACTGCAGGCCCTTGCCGAGACGGGCGCTCCCGCGGGAACGCCCGCGCCGGCCGAATCGCCCGTCCGCCCGGCCCCGGAGCGGCCGTCCATGCAACCGGTGAAGGTGAGCCGGGGGGTGGCGCCGGGCGGCACGCACGCGAACGCCCTGCTGGCGGTGGAAGCGCGCGGCGACGACTCCGGGCGCACCGTCGTCCTGACCGCGGACGGCGGTCTGGCCCACGAGCACTTCGAACTGAAGAACCCGCCGCGCCTGGTCATCGACCTCGTCGGCGTGGTGGACAGGACCCCCACCAAGTCAGTCGCGGTCGGATCGGGCGGCCTGTCGCGTGTGCGTGTGGCGCAGTTCGCGACCCGGCCGAAGCCGGTCGTGCGCGTCGTCCTCGACATGACCGCGCCCCGGCCGTATGCGATCGTCCCGACCGACAGCGGGCTGGTCGTCGACTTCACCGAGGAGGGCGTGCGGCATGCCCTCGAGACCGCGCCCCCGTCCGCCCCGGGGCCGGCGGCCGCGGCCGTAACCGCGGAGACGCCGGGAGCCGCGCCCGACGCCGCGGGTGTGGAGGCGGCATCGTCCGCTCTGGCCGAAGCCTTTGCCCTGCCCGAGACGGCGCCGGTCCCCGAAACCGGGGAGCCGGCCGAGGCCCCCGCCGCGGAGAAGCCGGTCAATCCCCTGGTGGCCGCGGGCGGCGTCAAGGTGGAGTCGCGCCCGGCGGACCGGGAGGTGGCCTTCCGCCCCGCGGACCAGGACGCGAGCGGGAATGTCATGATTTCCCAGGGCAGCCGGTTTTCCTCCCGCGCCATCTCCGACACCGGCCCGAAGTACACCGGCAAGCGGATCTCGCTGAACTTCAAGGACGCCGATCTGAAGGACGTCTTCCGGCTGTTCCACGAGATCACCGGCTTCAACATCGTCCTGGATCCGGCCGTCTCGGGGACGCTGACGATTGTCCTGGAAAACGTTCCCGAAGATCAGGCGCTCGACATCATCCTGAAAAACAACGGGCTGGACAAGGTGTTCGAGAACAACGTCATCCGCATCGCCACCACGCAGAAACTGGCCTCGGAGGCGGCGGCCCGCAAGGCGCTGCTCGAGGCGCAGCAGCTCGAGGAGGAGCCGATCACCTTCACCCGCAGCCTGTCGTACGCCAAGGCCGAGGCCGTCACGCCGATCATCAAGAAGATCATGTCGAAGCGGGGCGACGTCATCATGGATGCCCGGACCAACACCCTCATCATCAGCGACCTGCGTGATCGCCAGGATCCCATCAACCGCCTGATCGACGCCCTGGACGAGCAGACTCCGCAGGTCGTGATCGAGGCGCGCATCGTCGAGACCGACCGTGAGTTCGAGCGCGACCTGGGCGTCATCTGGGGGGCCGCCAAGAGCACCACCATAAGCGGCAGGCAGACCGACCTGACTTATGATGTCAACCTGGGCGCGGCGGCCGCAGCCGGCATCCTGGGGATCTCCTATGGCAGCCTGGCGCTGGACGGATTCTCCCTGGACCTGCAGCTCGAGGCGTTCGAGCTGAACGGCGACATCAAGGTGCTGTCGTCGCCGCGCATCGCCACGCAGAACAACCAGAAGGCGGTGATCGAGCAAGGCGTGCAGATCCCGGTCGTCAGCACCACGGCGACCCAGATCAATGTCGAGTTCATCTCGGCGTCGTTGAAGCTCGAGGTGACCCCGCAAATAACGAAGGAGGGGACGGTCATCATGGACGTCCGGGTGGACAATTCATCGCCCGACTTCGTGAACCGCGTGGGTGACGTTCCGCCGATCATCACCGAGCGCGCCCAGACGCAGATCCTGGTCACCGACGGCGGCACGGCCGTCATCGGTGGCATCTTCAAGCTGAACGACTCGGTCACCCAGGCGGGGGTCCCGGGACTTTCGAAGATCCCCGGCCTTGGCTGGCTGTTCAAGAACAAGTCGGTCAACCGGAAGAACACCGAGCTCCTGATCTTCATCACGCCGCGCATCTCGAAGAAGGCGGAGGCCCAGGAGGCCCGGCAATGACGATGGGGGGCGGGACGTCCTGCTCCCGACCGCGCAACGTCAGCATCGTCCCCTGAGACTCCTGGTGCCTCCTCGCACCGTGAATGACGGCGCCCCTGCAGGAACGGGGGCGCTTCGTTTTTGACAAGCCTTTCCGTCATTTCCTATAATCGGCCGACGGAGGTCCCGTCGAAATACTTAATGCAATGACTTCAATGGTTTAGATGATGGCAAGACCCGCATCGGATCGCCAGGTCACGATCGAATCCCTGAAGGAGAGAATCGCCCGCGATCCCCTCTCGAGGGCATTCCTGCAGCTGGCGGAGGAGTACCGCAAGGAGGGCCGCTACCGGGAAGCGGTCCAGGTCTGCCTGGAGGGGCTGGAACGACACCCGACCTACCACACGGCGCGCATCTCCCTTGGCCGCACTCACATGGAAGCCGGGGACCTGATGCAGGCGAAACGCGCCTTTTCGGAGGTGCTCGAGCTGCAGCCCGAGAATCATCTGGCGGGGAAGCTCCTGGCCGACGTGCAGAAACAGACGTCCGACCCGGGGGGGGCCGCCGAAACGTATCGCACGATCCTGCGCTTTTACCCGGGAGACCGTGAGGTCCAGGGACTGCTGGCTGCGGTCACGGGGGGCCCGGTGGCGGCACGGGCGCCGGCCGCCGCGGAATCGGCCGACCCGGGTGAGCCTCCGCGGGCGGCTCTTCCGGCCGCTCCCGCGCCCCGGCCGGCGGCGCTCGCGGCCGATCCGGCAGTCGACTTTCAGACCGGCGACCTGGACGGGGCCGGCCTGGCGGCAGGCGAATCGGCGGACGCTTCGGCCGGGCCGCGGGCGGCCGCACCAGCCGGGACAGTGGAGGAAGCGGGGGATCGAGACGATGCCCTGCAAACGAACACCCTGGCCGAGCTCTACCTCCGCCAGGGTCTGGTCGACAGGGCCGTCGAGGTATACCGGTCGATGTTGCGGGTCGATCCGGACAACCAGAGGGCAGCCCGGAGACTCGCCGACCTGTCGCCGCCGGCCGCCGGAGATCCCGGGGCGGCCCCGGATCCAGGACTTGATATCACGGCCGGAATGCCCGCGCCGACCGCCGCCGCCCGCTTCGAGCGGCCCGCTCCCGTCGCCGCGCCATCCGCGGGACCGGGGGCGCCTCGACCGGACCACAGAATTCACCGGCTGGAGCGCTGGCTGGAAAGGGTGTGTTCCGGAAGCGCCGGGGGGGCGAGCCCGCGATGAAAGCGCTCCTGCGTGAGTTGCTCGACAGGACTCCCGAGGCACTGGGGGCCGCGGTGGTCGGGCTGGACGGCATCGCGGTGGAGAAGGTGTCCGCCCGGTCGTTCAACATCGACCTGGCTTCGGCCGAGGTCATCGCCCTGGCCAGGAGGGCGCCGCCCTCGAGGGACAACGGCGCGGACCGCCTGGAGGAGATCTCGATCACCTGCCGCTCGGGGCTCACGATCCTGCGATCGATCGGCGGGGATTATTACCTGTGCCTCGTGGTCGGCCCGGAGGGCATCCCCGGCCGCGCCCGTTTCGAGGCCTGGAAGGCGGGGCGGCAGCTCGAGCAGGTGATTGCCGACTGACGCGCCGCTCCAGGCCCGGCCGGAGGGGATTCCCGCATTCCCGGTCGCCTTGGGATATGATGCAGGCATCACCGCGCGTCCCTCTGGGCGGCGACGCGCAGGTGAGAGTGACGCGACAGAGATCCCGCATGGGCGGAGGACGATTGGACAGCGAAATCAAGGAGCTGATGGAGTACATCGAGGCCAGCAGCTTCGTCGAGTTCGAGCTGGAGCGCGAGGGGTTCAAGATCAAGCTGGTGAAGAGGGCGGCCCTCACCAACGGCGCGGCCGGCTCCGGCTCCCCGTCCGCGCAGGCCGTCGCGGCCGCCGCGGTGACGCAGGCCGCCGAGGCGCCCGCTGCGCAGCCGGCCACCGTCGAGTCCCCCGACCTGCACCTGGTGCAGTCCCCCATCGTCGGGACGTTCTACCGCGCCGGCTCGCCCACCGGCCGATCGTTCGTGGAGGTCGGCGATCGGGTCAAGAAGGGCCAGGTCCTGTGCATCATCGAGGCGATGAAGCTGATGAACGAGATCGAGTCGGATTGCGACGGCGAAATCCTCGAGGTGCTGGTGGCGAACGGCCAGCCGGTCGAGTACGGGGAGCCGCTGTTCAAGATCCGGAAGGGCGCCCCGGCGTGAGCGGGCGCCGCTCCACTCCATGTTCAAGAAAATCCTGATCGCCAATCGCGGCGAGATCGCCCTGCGCATCATCTGGGCCTGCCGCGAGCTCGGCATCCAGACGGTGGCCGTCTACTCCACCGCCGATAGTGACTCCCTGCACGTCAAGTTCGCGGACGAGGACATCTGCATCGGCCCCCCGCGCAACGCGGATTCCTACCTCAACATCGGGGCGGTGATCGCGGCCGCCGAGATCACCGACGCCGACGCCATCCACCCGGGGTACGGCTTTCT
>JACOUZ010000333.1 GCA_016177515.1 Acidobacteriota bacterium | reverse complement strand
GGTGATGGGGCCGCGCGTGTCGGAGAAGACCTGGCTCTTGAGCGGCAACCTGAGGGTTCCCCTCACGCCCGTGGCGCGCGACGAGGAGGCCGATCTCGCCCTGTTCCGCCTGCCCGACAGAACGGGCCTGCCGTCGTTCCCCTACCCGGTCGGCGACAGCGAGACCCTGCGCCTCGGCGACCCGATCGCCGTCCTGGGGGCCGACCCGGTCGCCGGCCCGATCTTCCGGCCCGGATCCGTGGCCGGACTGCACGGCTCGGCGGCCATGCAGTCGGTGACCAGGGGTGATCGAGTCTTCCTCATGTCCCTGGCGCTCGCCTCGGGCGAGAGCGGCGCGCCGATCCTGGCGGCGCGCGGCGGATCGTACGAGATGGTCGGCGTGGCTCAGGGGACCTACATCGGGCCGCGCCAGCTGGCGTGGGCGATCCGGATCGGGCCGGGACTCGAGTCGCTGGCCCGCCGGGACGCTTCGGACGAGGTCCGCAGGTTCGTGCGCCTGTGCCGCGGCGCGCAGGTCGCCGGCACGGCGCGGTGCGCGCCCGACAGCCTCCGCGCGGAGGGAAAGGCGGGGTCCCGGCCGACCGTGACCCCGCCTTTCACCGTCTCCCTGCGGCAGAAGAGCCCGCTCAAACCGCCAGGGTTCCGTCCCTGACGATGGTCTTGCCGTCCACCTCGAACGTGGCGTTGGGGATGAAGAACTCCTGGGCGAACTCGGACTTGTTCGGGCTCTCCGCCCAAGGGGCCTGGCCGATGCCGATCGTCACCATCCCGGACATCTCGAACGTGTGGTAGCTGGAGTTCTTGATCGTGCGGCTGTTGGGATTGACCCCGAGGTCCACGAACGAGAACCGGTCCTTGTCTCCCGACGATTGGGCCAGGGCCTCCTTGAGCACCTCGGCGTTCTGCGCCGCCTCGATCTGCGTCAGCCGGCCATTCACGAAGGTCAGCCGGAGGTCCTTGATCCGGTTGCCGCGGTATTCCGCCGACGGCAGAACCACGGTCCCGTTCACCGAGGCGACCTCCGGCGTGGTGAACACCTCCCCGGCCGGCAGCCAGACCTGCTCGGGCTTGTTGACCGGCGTCTGGTGGATCTGGCCGTCGCTCACCCCGACCTTCGCGCCGGCCAGCCGGAGCCGCAGATCGGTGCCCGCCTTCGTCCTGATCCGGACCTCGCGGCCCGATTCAAGGGCGCTCTTGACCCGCATCCCCCTGTTTTCGATCTCCTGGTGCGGCGTCTGGACCGCTTCCCAGAAGCGCGCCTCGAGCTCCGCCAGGGGCACTCCGTAGAAGCGCGCCACCGCCTCCGTCGGCATCAGCGGGTTGCCGAGGCTGACGGTGCGCAGCGGCCGCGCGTACATCTCATCGCTGATCGCCTGCTCCGCCTTGCGGGTGAGCACCACGCGCTCCTCGGGGATCTTGGCGAGGTTCGCCGGATCCTGCACGGGACTCAGGCCGATGAACACCTCGATCGCCTTGATCTCGGCAAGCGCCATGGGATTGGGCGTGGAGAGGTACTGCGCCGGCGCCTCGGCGAGGATCCGCTTCTGCGCCGCGGGCGACTCCAGGACCATGTGGGGGAAGGCGCCGCGCTTCGCCACCTCGACCGCGATCGCCTCCATGAGAGGCACCTTGGAGGGATCGCCGCTGATCAGGACGCCCTCCTTCTCTTTGATCTGCGCCGACTCGTTGACGATCATCCGGGCAATCGTCTGGAAATCCGGGTGGGCGGTCGTTTTGGCGGTGGCCTTGCCGGCATTCTCCGGCGGTGCGCCTGTTAAAATCGTCCCGGCCGATCCGAAAATGCCCAGCCCGAGAATGCACATCGCGGTGACGACGAGCTTTCCTGTCCGCGTCATCTTGGACCTCCCGATGAGCGATTCAACTGCATGGACGGTTACGTACCCGTAATCGAACGGATCGCCCCATGGGCGCGCACGACGGTTTCAGGGTGACATGGCGGCACCCCCTTCCGGATATCAGCGCTGTGACGGGCGGGGCCAGCGAGGCTGCGGCCCGCACCGCGATGAAGGGAAACATTGGCGGCGCGTCCCGCCGCGCCAGCCGATCCTGGCGGCGGGTCGTGACACGGAGGCGCGCTATCAGTCTCATCGGTGCCTCCCGGTTTGAGGTATGTTACCGCCTGAACCCTTTCAGCGGGAAAGAAAATACGAGATGAAGCCCCGCTACGAGTTCCACCCCCTGACCCCCGCGCGCTGGGGCGATCTCGAAGCGCTCTTCGGCGAGCGCGGCGCCTGCGGCGGCTGCTGGTGCATGTACTGGCGCCTGGCGCGGTCGCGGTTCGACAGGCAGAAGGGGGCCGGCAACAGGAGGGCGTTCAAGCGGCTGGTCGGCTCCGGAACGCCTCCCGGGATACTCGCCTACCGGGACGGCCGGCCGATCGGCTGGTGCGCCGTCGGGCCGCGCGAGTCGTATCCCGTCCTGGAACGATCGCGGACCCTCGCGCGCGTCGACGACCGGCCGGTCTGGTCGGTGACCTGCCTGTTCGTGGCCCGGCCGGAGAGGCGGCAGGGCCTCTCGGTCGAGCTGCTGCGCGCCGCCCTGTCTTACGCGCGGCGCCGCGGGGCCAGACTGATCGAAGGTTACCCCGTCGAAGCGCGCACCGGGCGCCTGCCGGACGCCTTCGCCTGGACCGGCCTCCCGGCCGCGTTCCGCCGGGCGGGATTCGTCGAGGTGACGCGCCGCGCGCCGACGCGCCCGTTCATGCGCCGCCGCCTGAGGTAGCGGCCGGCCCGGCCGGTTTTGGATACAATCCCTCTCCCATGCCCGATCCCCGAGCCATCCACCGGCCGCTCGAGCCGGAGTCCGCCGATCTCCGCCGGCTCATCGACGCCTGCGCCGGCTTCGTCGTCGAGCAGATCGAATCGCTCCCCGCCCAGCCCTCCTGGGACCTCGAGCAGGCCGAGACCGTCGCCGCCACGTTCGTCGAGCCGCCCCCCGACGAGGGGTGCGGCATCGGGTCGATCCTGGACCGCCTCCGTCCCGCCGTGGCCAAGTCCTTGAACGCCGCCGGCCCCGGTTATCTCGCCTACATCCCCGGGGGCGGCATCCCGTCGGCCGCCCTGGCCGACTTCGTATCGCTGGCGGTTAACCGCTTCGTCGGCATCGCGGGTCCGGCCCCGGCCCTCGCCCGCATCGAGGCGCAGGCGATCTCCTGGCTCGCGTCCTTGATGGGCTATCCCCCCGCGGCCGGCGGCATCCTCACCTCGGGGGGATCGCTCTCGAACCTCACCGCGCTGGTGACCGCGCGCGCCACCCGCCTGCCGGAGGACTTCCTTTCCGGCACCCTCTATTTTTCCGCGGAGACCCACCTGTCAGTGATCAAGGCGGCGCGCATCGCCGGCTTTCCGGAGAGATGCCTGCGGAGCATCCCGGTCGACTCCCGCTTCCGCCTCCGTCCCGACCTGCTTGAGGCCGCCGTCAGGGAGGACCGCGCCCGGGGGCGGCGGCCGTTCCTGGTCGTCGCCAACGC
>JACOUZ010000351.1 GCA_016177515.1 Acidobacteriota bacterium | reverse complement strand
GTCCCGGTCAGCGCGGGCCAGCCGGGGAAGCTGCAATCGTTGTTGAGGCCGTCGCAGATCTGGACGCCTCCGGGCCGGACGGAGGCGAGGCCGTCGTTGCAGTCACCCCCACACGTTGTGACCCCGTCGCGGTCCTGGTCGAATCCCTCGTCCACCGTGTTGTTGCAGTTGTCGTCCACCCCGTTGCAGAGCTCGGTCGCGCCCGGATGGATCGCGGGGTCGGCATCGTTGCAGTCGACGTTGCTGAGGTACCCATCGCCGTCCGCGTCCACGACCGCGTCGATCTTCCAGGTGACGACGTCCAGGTTCGCCCCTTTCCTGGCTGGCTTGATGAAGTTGGTGTCGGCGACGACCTCGCAGGTGAGGGTGTAGCTGCCCACGGCGGTGAACGTGTGCGAGTAGCTGGTCGTGCCGGTGGCCACCGTGGTGGGTGCGGGGAATCCCGGGCCCTGGATGCGCCAGGTGATGGAGTTGGTGACGGAGGGACCGGTCGCGAAACGGGTCGTGATGGAGAAATCCTCCTGGGTTCCGGGGGAAACCAGCAGCGGCGAAGAAGGGCTCATGAACTGGATGGGGGCGGTCGAGGCCACGCGACTATGGCCGAAGATGGTCAGGGCCCAGCGCTGCCGGCAGACGTTGCAGAACTCGGAGCCGAGGGACCTCATGGTGCAGTCGGCCTGCGGGCGGTAGATGCATGCTGAGTAGTACTGGCCCCCTTGCCAGGGAGGTCCCAGGTTGGGAATCCACTCGGGCCAATTCCCCTCGGTCGCGTTCGTGGACGTGTTGATGCCGCCGGCGACGGTCCCGCACCCCGTGAAAGTCACGTATTCATCCGCGAGCCCGGCCAGCGAGTGCGCCAGCTCATGGGCCTCGACGTCGGTGGCGAACGCGTTGCCGGCGGAGTAGACGGCGCGCTGACCGCCGCACCCGCCGTAGCGGGTCGTGTTGACCATGACCATCTTGGCATCGCTGGCGGGAGCGCGCGCCTCGGCCTGCGCCAGATGGAAGCTGGTGTCGGTGTCGCAATTGTAGCCGTAGTAGAGGCACCGGTTGCCCCCGTCACCGCAGGGAAAACCGGCGTTCGGAAAGCCGGTGCTCATGGCCGTATTGCGGACGATTCCGCAATCACACTCGTCGGTCCCGCTCTCGCCGGAGTAGGCGTAGACCAGAATATAGTTGATGAACGGGTCGTGCTCCTTGTAGGGGGTCTTCGACCGGAGGTAGGCGACCAGGGCGTTGGCGTGGCTCACCATGGTCGCCTTTTGCGCGTAGGTGTATCCGTCAGGGACGATGGTGATGTTGATCCTCCAGGGGACCTCGGCGGGGTCGCCGTAGATCGTGTACACGTCGGGGTCGCCGAAGCTCTCGGGCCAGAGGACGTCGCCGGTCGTGTCGGGAGTGACCGGCGGGCCGGACGTCGAAGCCGACGCGAAGGAGAGATCCTCGTACCGCACACTCTCGCCGGCCGGGGTGAAACGGGCGGCGTCGAGGGGCGCCGAGACCAGGATCCTTCGGACCGGCGCCTGCGGGCCCTCCGTGTAGAAGGCGATTTCGATCCGGTCGAACCCCTGGATCTCGGGCACCTCGACCAGGACGGTGTCGCGGTGGACCCTGATCGTGTCCCCCTGGATGTGGGGCGCCGCGTCAGGAGGGTGCTCGAGACAGATCCCCGGGACATCGATTCGCTGCGTGTGGCGGAGCCCTGAAGGTCCCAGAAGGACCACTTCGATCTGCGCCACGTCCAGTCCTCGGAAGGTCCGCGGCGCGTCCGGACTGAGCGGGGCTACGAAAGGGCGATCCTTGAGAGTGTAGGCCACCAGGCGGCCCTGCTCACTGTCCACCCCCAGAACGAGGACCACCGTCCGCTCCGAAAAACGCCCGAACGTCCTCCCTCGCTCGCCGGTGACTCCCTCGATCCGCAGAGGAGCCAGGTCCGCGCCGGGATGCGAGACATCCGATTCGGCGTCGGCGAGCGCAGGGCCGATGATCAGCAGGAAGGTCAGGGTGACCAGGATCCCGGGGGTCAGAACGGTCGAAACCCCGTCCTTCATTGTGGCGTCCATGCGAGGGCGATTCAGATTGATCAACAGTCCACGCCATTTTCCCACATTCCGACCCGCGCGGCCGCGGGTTTCTACCTGTGGCGGGTGCACGGCGGAGGCGGCTGGCAGGGGCGCCCTCGGGGCGCTCCTCTTGCCCGGGACAGATTCACAGTGCTATAGAAGGGACCCGTTACGCCCCTGGCCCGAATGCCGTTTCGCCGTCGCCTCACGATCGAGGAGGAGCGCCCATGTCCCCGAAGACACGTCTCGCGGCCCTCAAGAAGGAACGCCCCTTCACCGGTGTGACGAAGGACCCCCTCGATCTGCGCGACCTCATGTACGAGGGGAGCCTCCTGGAGCTTCCCTTCAAGCTCGACAACAGGAAGAAGGTCCCGAGGATCCTCGATCAGCAGCAGGAAGGGGCCTGCACGGGATTCGGCCTGGCCGCGGTGGTCAATTTCCTCATGCACAGTCGCCAGTATCCCCCGCCGATGAAGGATTTCGCCAGCCCCCGGATGCTGTACGAGATGGCCAGGCGCTACGACGAGTGGCGCGGGGAGAATTACGACGGGTCGAGCATCCGCGGCGCCATGAAGGGATGGCACCGGCACGGCGTCTGCCGGGATGATCTCTGGCGGTACGTCCAGAACGAGCCGGGCACCTTCACGAAGGAGCGGGAGAAGGACGCACGCCGGCGACCGCTGGGCTCCTACTTCCGGGTGCGGCACCTGCACCTGAACCACATGCAGAGCGCGCTCCGGGAGGCGGGCGTCCTCTACGCCAGCTCGGACGTGCACGAAGGCTGGTACGACGTCAATCCCAGGACCGGGGAGATCCCGTTCAGCCGCAAGAAGGCCGGCGGTCACGCGTTCGCGATCGTCGGCTACGACGAGTCAGGCTTTTGGATCCAGAATTCCTGGGGACCCGGGTGGGGCCTGAAGGGGTTCTGCAAGATCAGCTACGACGACTGGCTCGAGAACAGCTACGACTGCTGGGTGGCACGCCTGGGTGTGCCGGCCGTCAGCGCGGCCCTGTCGGGTGAGGCCGCCCGCAGCCGCGTGGCGACCTTCGACTACATCCCTCACGAGGAGGTGGTGCAGGCCGAGATCAGGCCGCACTACGTGAGCCTGGGCAACGACGGGCGGTTCGACACCTCGGGCCGATACTCGACCGGCGCCGAGGAGGTGGATCGGATCATCCGGAAGGAGCTCGCCGCCAGGATGGCGGCGTGGCGCGGCAGGAAGCGGCTCGCCCTCTACGCGCACGGCGGGCTGAACAGCGAGAAGGCGGCCGCGTCGCGCATCGCCAGCCTGCGGCCGTACTTCCTCGGCAACCGGATCTACCCGCTCAGCTTCATCTGGCACACCGGGCTCTGGGACTCGTTCAATGGCATCGTCCAGGACGCCTTCCGGCGGGACCGCCTCATGGGCTGGCGCCCCGACATGAAGGAGAGATTCAAGGACCTCATCGACGAGGCGGTCGAGCTGGGCGCCCGGCCGCTGGGCCGGCCGATCTGGAGGCAGATCAAGGACAACGCCCGCCGCGCCAGCGCCGAATTGGAAGGGGGCGCGCGCTTCGTCGCTTCGCGGCTCGCGGCCCACGCCTCTGAACACGACGACCTGGAGCTGCACCTGATCGGACACAGCGCGGGCAGCATCTTCTACGCGTACCTGATTCCGGTCCTCGTGGAGATGAAAGTCCCCATCAAGACGCTGACCCTGTACGCCGCCGCCTGCACCACGGAGCTGTTCAAGTCGAACATCCTCCCTCACGTCGGCGGAGCCATCCGGCAGCTGGCCGTGTTCAACCTGAACGACGAAACGGAGCGGGCCGATTCGGTCGGCCCCGCCTACAACAAGAGCCTGCTCTACCTGGTCTCCGAGGCGCTCGAGGAGGCGAACCACGACGCCCTCCTGGGGATGGAGAAGTTCCTGACCGCCGACGCGAAGATCAAAAAGGCGCTGGGCAAGCCGGCCGTCGTCCAGGGCCCCACCGTCATCTACACCGCCGGCGTCCCGCAGGGGATCAAGCTCGCGTCGCGGAGCACCTCCCACGGCGGGTTCGACAACGACGAAGCCACCCTGGACTCGACCCTGCGGATCATCACGGGGAGCAACACGCTCGCCAGGAGCTTCTAGGGACGCAGCCCTGCCGGAATCCGATGAAGGGTCAGGGGGCCGGCGTCGCGGCCACCGCCACAGTTCCGCGCGCCGGCCCGCTTCCCGTGGCGCTCGCGTGCCACGCTGCCGCGAGCCGGACCCGGGCCGGGCGGCAGATGGTAGGATCGGCGCCATGCTGGCGTTGAACGCCGAGGCCCCGGTCTTTTCCCTGGAAGGTGTCGAGGGCGGCAGGGTCCGCACCTTCAGCCTGGCGGAATACCGGAAGCGCTGGGTCGTCCTGTTCTTCTATCCCGCCGACTTTACCTTCGTCTGCCCGACCGAAATCCGCGGCTTCGAGGCGCGCGGGAAGGAGTTCGAGAGCTGCGGCTGCCAGGTGCTGGCGATCAGCGTCGATGACGTCGCAAGCCACAAGGCGTGGTCTGATGAGCTCGGCGGCGTCTCGTATCCCCTGCTCTGCGACCCGGCGCGGCAGGCCTGCCGGGCGTACGGCGTCCTGAACGAAGCCGACGGCCGCGCCTTCCGCGCCACGTTCATCGTCTCGCCCGATGGCCGCATCGCCTGGGCCCTCGTCAGCCCGATGAACGTCGGCCGCAGCGTCGAGGAGACCTTCCGGGTCCTGAAGGCGCTGCAGACCGGCCGGCTCTGCCCGGCCGACTGGAGGCCGGGCGAGCCGACGCTCGACCCGGGACTGAAGTACTGAGCCGCGCCGGCCGCCGCGCATGATCTCCAGCGACCTCGCCGGCAAGAGGAAGGCCCTCGAGCGCCGCGTCCGCGCGCGCGAGTTCGTCTTCGGCGTCCAGGACGGCCTCATCAGCACCGTCGGCCTCCTGTCCGGCGTGTCCGCCGCCACCCAGAGCCGCGCCACGGTCGTCCTGACCGGCGTCGCCGCCGCCGTCACCGGCGCCCTCTCCATGGCGACCGGCTCGTATCTCTCGTCGCGCACGGAGAAGGAGATCTTCGAGAAGGAGCTCCTCGACCAGGAACGCCTCACCGCCGATCAGCCCCACCTCGCGCAGGAGGCGCTCCTCGAATCTCTCACCGCCGAGGGCCTCGCCCGCCCCGCCGCCTACCGCGTCGTGCAGGTCATGTCCCGCCACCGCGATCTCCTGCTGCGCACGGTGCAGGAGAAAGTCCTCGGCCTCGGCACCGCCGACATCTCGAACCCCCTCGCCGCCTGCCTCGTCATGTTCCTGTCGTTTCTGATCGGCGCCGTCATTCCCCTGCTGCCCTTCCTGCTTCTGCCGCTGAGCCTCGCCCTCCCCGCCTGCTGGATCGCATCCGTCGTGGTCCTGCTCGGCGTCGGCGTGTTCAAAGGCGCCCTGACCGGCAAGCCGCTCGCGCGCTCCGGCCTCGAGTTCGCCGCCATCGCCCTCGGGTCCGCGGCCGTCGGGTGGCTGTTGGGAAAAGCGTTCGGCAGGCTGTCACGGTAGATTCTGGTCGTATAATGGCTGGCAATAATTCGATGAAGCAAGGCAGCACCTGAGGTTGATCACCGGAGGTCCGAGGGATGACGCCAGTCGAGCCTTCATCCGCTCTGCCGCGGTCCTGACCGGGAGCCTTGCCATGTTTCGGGGAATAGGCAGCAGCTCGGCAACTATGTTTATGGATCTAGACCGACGACGCGCCGCCATGTTTGGGATCTTAGTTTTCATCCTGTAGGATAAGTATTAGTTGGGCCGACCGGTAGGAGAAGATGCGCCATCCTTGGGCTCGGTACGGATCCGTCAGTTTTCTGTTCATCGAGGCGGCATGGGCAGGCTGGGTGGTCTTCCGAGC
>JACOUZ010000350.1 GCA_016177515.1 Acidobacteriota bacterium | reverse complement strand
TCTCCCCGGGCCTCCGCCGCCCGAGCCGCCACCCCCCGTTCCCGAGCCGTCCCCTCCTCCTCCCATGCCGACGCCGACGCCCCCTCCCCCGATGCCGACGCCGGCCCCCGGCACGGAGACGGGCTTGGCCGGGCGGATCACCGGCCGGTCGGAGCTGGTCAAGGCGATTCTCGTCCTGGGGCCTGACAGCATCATCCGGGAGCAGGCGCGGATCACGCCGGCGGCCGACGGCACCTGGACGGCGCCGCTGCCGCCTCCCGGCGCCTACCGCGTCGTGCCGGTCGGCGACGGGACGCGGCCGCTGCGATCGGAGCCGCACTTCCAGACGGTCCAGGTGCGGGACGGGGGCCGGGGGGACCTCGACTTCAGGATCCTGGGAACGGACTGACTCAGCGCAGAACCGGGACGAACGGCATCGACAGGACCCCGTCCGGCAGGGGCGAGGGCCCCTCCTCGATGAGCTTCCTGACCTGGCCGCGCAGGGAGGCGAACGGCGAGCGGACCCCTTCCCCGCCCAGGAACTCGAAGATCAGGTTCTTCTTCTCGGGCAGGACGACGAGCTGCACGCGGCCCTCGGGGGGAAGCTTCGCCAGCTCGAGCGCCCGGCCGATCGCCGTCGTCAGGCCGCCCAGCTCGTCGATCAGGCCGAGCCGCAGCGCGTCCTCCCCCGACCAGATCCTTCCCTGCGCCACGGCGCGGATCTCGTCGTAGGTCTTGTTGCGGCCCTGCGCCACCTTGGTGACGAAGTCCTTGTAGATGCGATCGAGCCATTCCTGGAACAGGGCCCGCTCCTCCGGAGAATACTTCGAGCCGCTCGAGAAGAAGGTGGCGTGGCGTCCGCGCTGCACCGCGTCGAACGTGATGCCGATCTTGTCCCAGAAGCCGGTGGTGATGAGCTTCCCCGCCACGACCCCGATCGACGCCGTGATCGTCGCCGGCTCGGCCACGATCTTGTCGGCGGCCATGGAGACGAAGTAGCCGCCGGAGCCCGCCACGTCCCCCATGGAGACGACGAACGGCTTGACGCCTTTGGTCAGCAGCACCTCGTGGTGGATCACGTCCGAGGCGACGTACGAGCCGCCGGGACTGTCCACGCGGAAGACGATCGCCTTGATCGACGCGTCCTCGCGCGCCTGCTTGATGGCCGCGGCGGTGGTGGTGGAGCCCATGGTCATCTCGCCGGTCATAGGATTGGCGTCGTTTTCGCCGCGCGCCACGCCCCCCAGGCCGTAGATCAACGCCACCTTGGGGCCGCTGTTGAAGAAGCGCCCGGCCTTCAGATACTTGCCGACCTTGACCAGCGGCAGGGAGTCGCCGTTTTCCTCCTTGAGATGCTTCTCCATCTCGTCACGGTACCCGAGCGCGTCCACGAGCTTCGCCTCGAGCGCCTTCGGCCCGATGTACGGGCCCCGGTCGACGAGGGCCAGGACGTCGTCCTCGGTGATCTTGCGGCCGGCGGCGATGCCGCGCTTGACCTGGCCGAAGACGCTGCTCACCAGGGCGTCCATCGCCTCTCTGTGCGGCTCGTTCATCACCTTCTCGGTGATGGTGTTCATGGCGTTCTTGTACTTGCCGATGTGGTCGAAATCAGGGACGATGTCGAGCTTCTCGAGCGTCCCGCGGATGAACGGCACCTCGGCCCGGATCCCGGTGAGGTTGATGTCTCCGGGAGGCGCCAGCCAGATCCGGCCGCACGCCGTCGCCAGGTAGTAATCCCGGTTGCCCGGCGAGAACTCCCCCGCCGTCTCCAGGTACGCCACGGCCCACTTGCCGCCGCGCTGAAAGTCGGCGATGGCGTCGCGCAGCTCCTGCAGCTTTCCTGTGCCGACCTCGGGGCCGTCGATGGTCACCAGGAGCCCGTTGATCCGGCTGTCGTCGCGCGCCAGCCGCAGCGCCTCCACGTGGTCGCGCATCGTCAGCTCGTCGCCGCCGAAGATGCGGGCCAGGCCGTCCACGGGGACGTAGTCGGGGACCTCCCCATCGAGGACCATCTCCAGTACGCTCCCTCTCGCCGGCTGCTGGGACATCCGCACCATGAAGGCGACCGCCACGAGCCCGCCGACGAGGATGCCGACCACCACGAATGCCGTCTTGCCGCCCTTCGTCATTTCATGCCTCCGACCGCCTCAACGGCGCCGCCGCGTCGCGCGCCCTTCGAGAGCATCATGCCCAAGTAAAGCACGGTTCCGATTGCGATGCCAGACAGGCCCCAGATGATCTCGTCCCTCTTGAGGGCGCACAGGAGCGCCGCGATCGCCGCCGACGTGAGCACGGGAACGATACGCCGGCCGGCGCCGGCCGGTCCGGCCGCCTGCGTCCCGGCCACGGGCGCCCCAACCTCCCGTGTCCCGGCCGGCGCCCCCAGACCGCGCAGGCAGGCGAGGCAGCAGGCCAGGTAGACCAGGAGGCGCGTCCCGGCGCTGATCGCGGCGAGCGAGCTGTAGGCGCTGGCGATGGCGAGCCCCGTCCCGATCACCCCCATCACGAGCGTCGCGCGGGCCGGCGTGCGCCAGGCTGCGTGGAGAGACCCGATCCACGC
>JACOUZ010000335.1 GCA_016177515.1 Acidobacteriota bacterium | reverse complement strand
CTTCCAGCATGTGCCACTCCACGTAATAGGCCAGCATGCAGAGGAAGATGTGCGCCCGCACCCGGCCCTCCAGGCGGCCGCGACCTTGGCCTCAAGCAGGCAAAAGCTGAAGCTGTGGTCGCGGATGTCGAGGGCGAATTGCTTGGCCACCTCGTATTTGTTCACGACGCGGCCAACCCTCACCCCGATCGAGTCCTGGCCCTCCGGCGTGCCGCGGGCCACCATGGAGCGGACCCTTGCGAGCTCCTGCATGGTCGCTGCGACCAGCGCCTGCCGCTTGCGGGCGCGCCGCTCGGCCATCAGCGGGCTGCGACAGACCACCAGCCGCTCACCGGGGAAGTCCGGGCTAGTAGCGCGGGAAGCCGCGCTGCGCGAGGCCGATCTCCAGCGCCTGGCTCTCCTCATAGATGAGCGGCACATAGAGGCGGCGTCGCGCCGGCCCGTAGACGACGAGGACGTTCGCCGCCGGTCCGCCGGCCGCGGGGAACCGCCTCCACTCCAGGACTTCGCTCCAGCGAATTCCCCTGTGTACCAGGAGCCCCTCGAGGCGGAAGCCGATCTCGTCAAGGACCAGGCGCGAGAGACAGTACCGCCCGGCGTATGAGGCGCTGAGAGCCCCGGCCAGAAGGACCGCCACCCCCCACAAGGAAAACGCCGGCGGGGACCCCGCTCGATCGGCGGGGCGAGCCACGATCGCGGTCCCCGCAAGCAGCAGGCAGACGGCGAGGACGATCCAGAGGTTGCGTGGCCAGGGCCGGCAACGCAGCACCAGGGGCGGGAATCCGGTTTCAGGGGACGGAGGCGAGGCGGGCGGAAGAGGCGCGCCGCTCACGCAGGTTGCTGGAGAAGATCGCGGCAGGGGGGAAGAATCCGGCTGATCGTCTCCTCGAGACCGCCGGAGACGATCGCGCCAGCGGCGTTCGTGTGGCCGCCGCCGCCAAACCGGGCGGCAAGGCGGTTGACGTCGACGCTCCCCTTGCTGCGGAACGACAACTTGATCCTGCCTCCGTCCAGCTCCTTGAACAGCACCGCCAGGCGGGTGCCGTCAATGGTCAACAGGTCGTTGACGACGTCGGAAGTGTCCTCCAGCTCGGCCTGGCAGCGCAGCACCTGCTCGCGCGTCAGGGTGATCCAGGCGAGCCGCCCGCCTTCCTCCTGCCGGAGATCGGCGAGGGCCGCGGCCCCCAGGCGCAGGAGGGCCGGCGTGTTCCGCTCGTACACCTCGGCGTACACCAGGGGCGGGTTGACGCCCGCGGCCAGCATCTCCGCGGCCGCCTCGTGGCACCGCGGCGACGTCTTGGAGAAGCGGAAGTAGCCCGTGTCGGTCACCAGGGACACGTAGGCCGCCTGGGCGGCGATCGGGTCGACCGCCCCTCCCATCAGCTTGATGATCTGGAACACCAGCTCGCCGGTGGCGCAGGCATCCGGATCGACGATGTTCACCTGCCAGAACGGCTCGATGACGTTGTGGTGATCGATGCAGACGGTGGTGGCGCGCGACCCGCGCACGGCCGGCTCGAGCGACCCCATGCGCGAGGTGGCGGAGTTGTCCAGCATGAAGATCAGATCGGACTGCCGCAGGAACGCGTCGTGCCGCGCCGGGTCGAAGATCTCGACGCGCCCGTCCGGATCCAGGAAACGGTACCTGGCCGCCAGCGGGTCGGTATTGATGATGCGCGCTTCGATCCCCCTGGTCCTGAGGTAACGCCCCAGGCAAATCTCGGCGCCGATGCCGTCCCCATCGGGGTTGACGTGTGTGATTAGCGCCGCGGTTTTCGCCCGGTCGATGAGCGGATCGAGGCGCGAGGCGGCGTCGGCGATCAACGCCCTGTCCTTCTCGGTCATTCCCCGCCCTCCCCGGGCGCCCGGATCAGCCCGTCACGGTAAGCCCGGGAAAGCGCCACATAGGCGCGGGCGTTCTCGTGGATCCTCTCGATCTCGTCGGTGGACAGCGCCCGCACGACGCGTCCGGGGACCCCGAGCACCAGGGATCCTTCGGGGATCCGGGTTCCTTCCGGCACCACCGCCCCGGCGCCTATCAAGCTGTGCCTCCCGATGTGGCAGCCGCTCAGGATCACCGCCCGCATGGCGACGAGGACGTCGTCCTCGACCGTGGAGGCGTGCACGATCGCCCCGTGGCCCAGCGTCACGCGATCGCCGATCTTCGTCGGCCGCCCGCGGTCCACGTGCACGACACAGGCGTCCTGCACGTTGCTCTCGGCGCCGATGGCGATCGGCTCCATGTCCCCGCGAACCGTGGAATGGAACCAGATCGACGCGTTCCGGCCGACCTCCACCTCCCCCACGAGGACGGCCCCCGGGGCGATGAACGCCGTCGGGTCGATTCGAAGCCTGGTGGCCCTGTAGGTCGGCATGGGCGCTCTCTCCGGGGGCACAACGGAACGGCGGCGCGTCAATGAACCCGCGTACTCCGTGGCGGAATGAGCCGGCGAATATAGGCCAGGGATACCGCCAAGTCAAGGTTTCGCCGGGCTGAGCTATCCCCAGTATCGGGTGGCGGGCCGCAGCGCGGTGCGGCTCATGTTCGCTCGCGCAGGCCGATCGAGACCTCGTTACGCCCATGGCGCGGCTCAAAATCGCCGCACCGCGCTGCGGCCCGCCACCCGCCCCCAGGTTACCTGCACGCGTTGACTGGGCGGTGTTCGCCATCCAGTGCCCATGCTAATGCTCCGTCCGCGCCCCCACCGAAGTCAGCAACAAGGTCGCCAGTGCCAGCACCTGTCGCTGACGCCTGCAAAAGCGCGTGCGCTATGAGCGGCTGATTCCGGGGCTGGCGTGAGCGTCATACGGCAACCATGGTGTGCGGCGCCGCGCCCTGCGCCCGCCGGGGCCTGTGAGACCTCGCGCCCGGGGCCCCGCCGCGCGCTTCACAGCGCGGTGGGCGGGCGCGAGGCGAGCGGAGGGGAGGCGCCGCGCAGCGACGCCAGACCCGTCCCCGGCGGGCGCAGGGCGCGGCGCCGCACACCGGGGATGCCTCGGTGCGCCGGGACTATTCCGGGCAGGCGGAGGCTTCGTCCGGGGACGGGGTGGCTGGCACTGCGCCCGGCGCGGCGGCACAGGGAAGGGAGAGGGCGGCCGCGGCGACGCGCGGCGGCAGGTCGCAGCCGAGCAGGGAATCGCGCACGATCCGGATCGGGTGGACGACGGGAAGCTGCGACCCCTGCTCGATCTGGATCTTGCAGGTGCCGCAGCCGGTGGCGACCACGCCGACCCCGGTAGCCT
>JACOUZ010000334.1 GCA_016177515.1 Acidobacteriota bacterium | reverse complement strand
GTCGAGAATCGTGCGGGAATCGACCTTGGAGGACACCCGCATGGCGATGCGGCAGGGGAAGTTCGCCTTGATGACGCCGGTGATGATGTCCACCGACGGACGCTGCGTGGACAGGATCAGGTGGATGCCGACGGCGCGCGCCATCTGCGCCAGCCGGGTGATCGCCTCCTCCACCTCGGCGCCGGTCGTCATCATCAGGTCGGCCAGCTCGTCGATCAGGATGACGACGTAGGGCAGCGGCCTGGGGGCCTCGCCTCCGTTCGCCGGGATGCGCGCCGACGCCGGTGGCGCGTCGCCGCCCGCGGGCGCGGCCGCGCCGCGCTCCTGCATCTCGCGCCTCACCACCAGGTTGTACTGATCGATGCCGCGCACGCCCGCCTCGGCCAGCTGCTTGTAGCGCCGCTCCATCTCCAGGACCGCCCAGCGCAGGGCGTTGGCCGCCTTCTTGGTGTCGGTGACCAGGGGCGTCAGGAGGTGCGGGATGTTCTCGTAGACCCCGAGCTCGAGACGCTTGGGGTCGATCATGATGAACTTCACCTCGTCCGGGCTCGACTTGTACAGGATGGACGTCAGGATGGCGTTCAGGCAGACGCTCTTGCCCGATCCGGTCGAGCCGGCGACCAGAAGATGGGGCATGCGCGCCAGGGCGGCGTAATACGGCTCGCCGCTGATCTCCTTGCCGAGGGCGAGCGTCAGCGAGGCCGGCGATTTCTGGAAGCGATCGCCGGCCAGGAGCTCGCGCAGGGAGATGATCTCGCGCTTCTTGTTCGGCACCTCGATGCCGACGGTCGACTTGCCCGCGATCCGGTCGATGCGGATCGACTCGGCCTCGATGGCCAGGCAGAGGTCGTCGGCCAGAGTGACGATCCTGCTGTACTTCACGCCGGGGTCCGGCTTGAACTCGAAGACCGTCACCACCGGCCCCGGCTGGATGGCGATGACCTGGCCGGTGACATCGAACTCGCGGCACTTCTCGGTGATGATGCGGGCCGTCTCGACGAGATCCTTCTCGTCCACCTGCACGTCGTGCTGCGGCGGGTTCAGCAGCGACAGGGGCGGGGCCGTGTAGGCGGCCAGGGTCTGGACGAAGTCGAACTGCGGCTGCCCCTCGGGAGTCACGGCCCTGCCCCTGACGGCGGCGCGGGCCGCCTTGCGGGCGGCGGTCGCGGCGGCGCGGCCTTCGGCGGCCGGCAGCGCCTCCTCGTCCGTGGCGGCGAGCGGGATCGGCGCCGCGGCATGCGGTTCGGGCGTGGTCTCCTCCCCGGCGGCCAGGGCGGCGGCCCGGCGCTCCTGCTGCCGCCGCGCGACCTCCAGGCGCAGGCGCTCCTTGCGGCGCGACTCGCGGTGGCGGATGCGGGCCAGCCACGCATGGCGCATCAGGGCAGCCGCCCGCGCCCAGACCACCTGCGCCGCCTCGATCATGGAGGCGCGCGTCACCACCAGCAGGCTGGCGGCCAGGCAGGCCAGGGCGGCGACCAGGGCACCCCAGCGGTTGAGCGGGCGGGCCAGGAGGTGCGCGAACGCAGTGCCGAACCAGCCGCCCGCACCGCGCGCCCCGGGGCCGGCCCCCCCGTCGAGCATGAGGTGCAGGGAGGCGGCGGACGACAGAACCAGGAGCGCGCAGCCGAAGGCGCGGGACAGCGCCCTCCCGTTGCGCCTCCAGAAAACCTCCCACCCCAGCAGGAGCAGGAGAAGGGGAACCGCCCAGCCGGCGTATCCGAAGAGCTGCAGGAGCAGCTCGGCGCACAGGGCGCCCGCGATCCCGGCGATGTTGCGCACCGGCTCGCTCGTCCAGCTCCCGAGGGGCCAGGGGACGGGATCGTCGGCGTGGTACGAGGCGAGGCTCAGAACCAGAAGAATGGCGACCGCCATCAGGACGATCGCCATGGCCTCCGAGAGAAAGCCCCGGGCCGCGGGGGATTCGCGGCGGGGTGAAACGGTTCTCCGCCGTGCGCGCATAGGCGCGAATTCTATCACCTTGCCGGGGCCGCGCGGCGGCAGGCCGTGTTCAGGTTTCGATGATGGCCGAGATGATGATCGGCCGCCGGTCGAGGGTCTTGCGGAAATAGCGCTTCAGGTCGCGCTGGATGAGGGCCTTCATGACGCCACGGTCGGCGCGCTCCTCGGGCGTCGCGGCCTCGACGCACCGGCGCACCACGCGCGCGGCCTCGCCCAGGATCTCCCCCCGGTCCGGCCCGACGGGGAACCCGCGGCTGACGATTTCCGGCTCGCCCCCGGGCCGGCCGGTGTGCCGATCGATCGCGACGACGGCCAGGATGATGCCGCCCTCGGAGAGGTGGCGGCGATCGCGCACGATGATCTCGTCCACCTCCTCGCGCGTGCCGTCGACGAACACCCGGCCGACCTGGACCCGGCCCGCCACCCTGGCCTCCCGGGCGGTCAGCTCGATGACGTCTCCGGCCTCGCCCACCAGGATGCGTTCGCGCGGCAGGCCGGTCTGCTCCGCCAGGAGGGCGTGGTTGTGGATCTGGCGCAGCTCGCCGTGGATCGGGATGAAATAGCGCGGTCGCGTCAGCGTGAGCAGAATCCGGAGCTCCTCCTGGCTGGCGTGCCCCGAGACGTGCAGCGGCGAACGTCCGCCCACGATGACGTCCGCGCCACGGCGGTAGAGGTGGTTCACGACGCGGTTGATCGATTTCTCATTGCCCGGGATGATCCGGGCCGAGAGCACCACCGTGTCGCCCGGCTCGATCGACACCTCGCGGTGATCGTCGAGGGCGATGCGCGACAGCGCCGACATCGGCTCGCCCTGGCTGCCGGCGGCGATCACCACCACCCGGTTGGCCGCCAGGCGCTTCGCTTCCCCCGGCTCGATCAGGGTGTTGGCGGGGGCCTTCAGATAGCCCAGCCTGCCGGCCACCTCGGAGGTGGAGATCATGCTCGAGCCGACCAGGGCGACTTTCCTGCGGTGCGCCACCGCCAGGTCGATCACCTGCTGGATCCGGTGCACGTTGCTGGCGAACGTGCTGATGACGATACGGCCGGAGGCCTTGCGGAACAGCCCGTCGAGGGCCTCTCCGACCGTGCGTTCGGATCCGCTGAATCCCGGCACCTCCGCGTTGGTGCTGTCCGACAGGAGCGCCAGCACTCCCTGGTCGCCATAGAAGGAGAACGTCTGGAAGTCGAACGTGCGCCCGTCGGACGGCGTCTGGTCCATCTTGAAGTCGCCGCTGTGCAGGACGGTCCCGACCGGCGTCTTGATGGCGAGCCCGAACGATCCCGGGATGCTGTGCGTGACCTGGATGAACTCGATGGTGAACGGGCCGAGGGTGATTTCGTCGCGGGCCTTGACGCGCTTCAGGTGCCGCTCCGCCGGCAGGTCGTGCTCGGCCAGCTTGCGCGACACCAGGCCGAGCGTGAAATCGCTGCCGTACACGGGAACGCGCGCCCTGTCGTACAGCCAGGGGAGCGCGCCGATGTGGTCTTCGTGGCCGTGCGTCAGGAGGATGCCGCGCACGTCCTTGACGTGCTCCAGGATGTACGTCATGTCGGGGATGACGAAGTCGATCCCGAAGGCCTGCTCCTCGGGAAACATCAGGCCGGCGTCGACGACGATGAGGTCCGATCCGCAGCGCAGGACGGTGCAGTTGTTGCCGAACTCGCCGATGCCGCCGAGGGGGACAATCTGCAGGGGAGGGTGCGTCCGGGAAGCCTCGATTCGGGCGCGGGTCGTCACGTCCGGGATTATAGAGCGTTTCGGATTCGCAGCAGGGCCAGAAACCCCGCCACCGGGACCTCCTCGGGACGCGCGCCGGGGTCGAGGCCGGCCGCGCGGATGAGCCGCCGGGCCGCATCGGGGCCGATCGGGACTCCTCCCGGCCCCGGGAGGGAGGCGAGATTGTTCAGAAGCGTCTTGCGCCGGCGGCCGAAGGCGGTGCGCAGCAGGGCCTCCAGCGCTCCCGGCGCCGCCCTGCCGCCGGTGCGGGCCGCCTCCTCCTCCGGTGCGTGCAGCGCCAGCCGCACGAGCTCGGAGTCGACCTTGGGGATCGGCCGGAAGGACCCCGGCCGCAGCCGCAGCAGGACCTCGACGCGGGCCTGCGCCTGGCAGAGGACCGTCAGGCCGCCGTAAGTCTTGCGACGGGGGGCGGAGGCGATGCGCTCGGCCACCTCGCGCTGCACCAGGACCAGGAGGTCGCGCAGGTGCGCGCGCTCGCCGATCAGCCTCAGGATGACGGCTGTGGCGATGTTGTAGGGGAGGTTGGCGATGACGCGCGCCCGGCGTTCGGGACCGGCACCCAGGCCCAGCAGGAGGGCGCGCAGGTCGGCCGCGAGGACGTCCGCCGCGACGATCTCGAGGCCGGGCGCGCCGCCCAGCTCCGCGCGCAGGAGGGTCACGAGGTCGGGGTCGATCTCCACAGCCAGCAGGGCCCGAACCCGTCCCAGAAGCCGGCGCGTGAGGACACCCTTCCCCGGGCCGATCTCGAGGACGAGATCGTCCGGCCGGGGGCGGAAGGCGGCGATGATCGTGTCGGCCGCCCCCTGATTGACCAGGAAATTCTGCCCCCAGCGCCGGTGCGCCTGTAACCGGGGCGGGCTTCCGTGCATCCTACCGGTATGGTATAAGAACGGCGCCTTGCGCGCCCACGGAGGATCCTGGAGAGACGATGAGCACAAACATCCTGACGCTGACGAACGGCAACTTTGAATCCGAGGTCAAGAAACCGGGAGCGCCGATCCTGGTCGATTTCTGGGCGGAGTGGTGCGGCCCCTGCCGCATGGTGGCGCCCGTCCTGGAGAAGCTGGCCGAGGAATACGACGGCAAGGTGCGCGTCGGCAAGGTGAACGTGGACGACGAGAGCAGCCTGGCCGGCCGCTACGGCATCCAGAGCATCCCGACCTTACTTTTGTTCAAGAACGGCAAGGTCGTCGAGCAGTACATCGGGGCGGCGTCACGCGACGTCCTGGTGAATCTGATCGACAAGCACACCGCTTAGGAGCCTGTCCGGGTATTCGGCCGGGCCGCGCGCCACACAGGCCCCGCCCGCCGCCGGAGCGGCGGCCGTTCCCTCACACCACTCTCGGCCTGCCGCGCACGGTCGTGATGGTCAAGGTGCCGTCGGACAGGTCCGCCATCACCGTGCGTCCGTGCTCCCCTCCCACGTCGCTGGCGACGACCGCGACCCGGGCCTCCTCCAGAGCGCGGAGGGCCGCTTCGATGTTCTTGTCCCCGACGGTCGGGCGCGGCAGGGCCGGGTCGGCGGAGAACATCCTCGATCCGCCGGTGACCTTGGCGAGAAGCGCCGATCGCCGCGCCCCCAGCCGGATCGATTCCTCCACCATGGCGGCCACCGCGGTGGTCGCGTAACGCCCGGCGTGATCGGTCGTCTTCGCCGGCGGCCCGGGCAGAAGGATGTGGGCCAGGCCGCCGACGCGCGGGCCGGGGTCGTAGACGAACACCGCGACGCACGAGCCGAGGCCGTGGATGATGAGCCTCGCCGGAGCCTCCTGGACGCGCAGCTCGCCGGCACGGAGCGACCGCGGGCGGGTCACCGCCCCCCGCCTTTGCCCGCCGCCCTCTCCGGGGCCGCCCGCGCGTGCGTCCGCCCGAGGATCCTCAGTGAATGGGGATGGGGCAGGAAGAAGATTTCGCCGCGCAGACCGCTGGCGGGCTCCACGACCTCGCTGGCCAGCACGACCGCCGTGTCGGAAACCGAGGCAACCTCGATCAGCAGGTGGTCGGTGACCGCTCCGACCATGTCGAGCGCCAGGCCGGGAATCGAGGGCAGGAGGCTGACGCCGAGAAGCCGGCTGAGGGCGTTCAGGTAGGCGCAGCCGAGGATGTTGCCCAGCTCCAGGAGGGCCGAGCGCTCCATCTCCTCCAGGACATGCGATCGGGGGGCGCGGCCGCGGCCGTCCCCCCCCGCGCGCGGCATGACGAGGTCGAGGAGCACCGGGATCTGATTGCGGCTGAAGATCAGAAGGAGGCTGCCCCGGAGATCGCCGTAGACCCGGAGCGACAGGGCGCACACCACGCGCGACGCCCCGCCCGCGAGGTCGGCGACCTCCTCGAGGGGGAGGACGCGGGCCCACGGAACGTCCAGGCGCAGCGGCCGGCCGATGATCTGGCTCATGGCGATCGCCGCGTGGTGAGCCCCCGCCTCGCTCAACACGTGGAAGCGGCTCATGTCGGCGCGCGCGACCCTCTGTGGCCGCGCGCGCCGCGGTCCCGGGGCAGCCCCGCGGCGGCGCACGCCCCGGCGCGCCCGCGGACGGGCCGGGCGGCGGCGGGGGGGCGCCTTCACGCGGGCCTCGAGGTGCGCGTCAGGTTTGCCGGGTCGAGGATGAGGGCGATCTGTCCGTCGTTCAGGACCGCCGCGCCGGCGTATTGCGGCAGCAGCTCGAGAGGGTGGCGCAACGGCTTCACGACGATCTGCCCCTCTCCCAGGATTTCGTCGACTCCCAGGGCGTAGGAACGCTGCCCGACGTGGTACACCAGGGCGGGGAACGCGGCGGGGAACGGGGCGGCCGCGTCGCCCGACAGGACGCCGCCGAGGGGCAGCACGGTGACCAGGTCCTCGCCACGCCGGAGCACACGCTCCCCCTGGCTGGTCTGCAGGCTCTCGCGGCGGATCTCCAGCGTGCCGTGCACCGCCGACACCGGCACCGCGAAGACGCCGTCCAGGGCGCGGCACAGGAAGGCGCGCGTCACCGTCACCGTGGGCGGCAGGTCCATCTCCAGGCGGGTGCCGACCCCGACCTCCGATCGGATGACCAGGTTGCCGCCGAGCTTCTGCACCCGCATGCGCACCACGTCCATGCCGACGCCGCGCCCGGAGATCTCGGTCGTGCGCGTGGCGGTCGAGAAGCCGGGGAGGGTGACCAGCATGAGCGCCTCCTCGTCGGACAGGCGCATCGCCGCTTCGCGCGACAGGAGCCGCCGCTCCGCGGCCACCTGGCGCAGCGTCTGGGGATCGATTCCCCGCCCGTCGTCCGAGACAACCAGGCTGACGCGGTCGTCGCGCCGCGCCAGCTCGATCTCGATCCGCCCCTGTGCCTGCTTGCCGGCGGCGCGGCGCGCCTCCTCCACCTCGATGCCGTGATCGATGCTGTTGCGGAGAATGTGCTGCAGTGGATCGATCATCTCCTCGAGCGTGGAGCGGTCCAGGGACACCTCCGTGCCGCGCACCCGGAGCTCCACGGACTTGCCGAGGCGGCCGGCCACGTCCCGCACGATCCGCTCGAGCCGCGGGACGATGGAGGAGAAAGGCATGAGGCGCATCGCCATCACTTCGTCCCGCAGCGCGTCCACCGTGCGGCCGAGGCCCTCGAGGATCTCTCCCGTTTCCGAGCCCGGCGCGGGTTCGACGGCGCGCAGCAGCCGCTCGCGTTCCAGGATCAGCTCTCCGATGCCGTCCAGCAGATGGTCCATGCGCTCGGTCGCCACCCGAATGGTGCTGATCGCCTCGCTTCTCGGCACCCCGGTCTCGGCGGCCGGTTCCGCCGCAGCGGCGCCCGGAGCCGCCCCCTTTTCCGGCGCGCCCGGCGATACCTGGCAGGAAGCGACGTCGGGAAGCCCCGTCACGAGCGTTTCGAGCCGGTCGGCGGCCACGTTGGTGGCGAGGACGATCCGCAGGCGGCCGTCGAAATGGCCGGCCGGCAGGGTTCGGGGGGAAGGGGACATGTCCAGGATCCTCCCGTGTTCCTCCAGGCGCTTCAGGATGACCATCGCCCTTGCTCCGGGCAGCGGGGTTCCCTGCTTGATCGCAACGTCGATCGCCAGGCGCGGCCGCCGGTCGGCCGGGGGCGCCGTGACCTCCTCCCCGCCGGACCACCCGGGTGCGGCCTCGCGCCCCGGGTTTCCGGGCGCGGCGCCGGCGTTTCCCCAGACCGCGCCGTCCTCCCGGGCCGGGGAGAGGGCGCGGATGGCGTCCCGGATGCCGTCTGCCGAAGGCAGGTCGATTCCGGCGACGACCGCGTCGAGCTGGGCCGACAGGCAATCGTTGGCGCGCATCAGGAGATCGATCGACTCGGGAGTGGGGGAGCGGGGGCCGTCCCGCCAGTCGTGCAGGAGGTCCTCCATGGCGTGCGCCAGGACGCTCATGGGCTGGAAGCCCATCGCCGCCGCCATTCCCTTGATCGAGTGGGCGCGGCGGAAGAGATCATGGATCGCGTCGCTCCCGAGGGTGGCCGCGCGCGCCCGCCGCAGGAGGGTGCCCTGCCCGTCAATGTGCTCGCGCGCTTCGGAGACGAAGAGTTCGAGGAAGTCCGGGGATTCCACCGCTCACCCCCTTTCTCAGGAGGCGGCGGCCCCGCCGCTTTCTCCGGGGAGGACCTTGGCCAGGACCTGCAGGACCCTTTCGGAGGTGAACGGCTTGACGATGAAGTCCTTGGCCCCGGCGGATATCGACTCGACCACGAGGGCCTCCTGGCCCATGGCGCTGCACATGACGATGACGGCGGCGGGGTCGACCTTGAGAATCTCGCGGGTGGCCTCGATGCCGTCGAGCTGCGGCATGACGATGTCCATCGTGACCAGGTGGGGGCTGAGCTCGCGGAAGCGCGCGATCGCCTCGCGGCCGTTGGAGGCCTCGCCGACGATTTGGTAGCGGCCCCCCGCGTTCACCAGGATGTCCTTGATCATGGATCGCATGAACATGGCGTCATCCACGACCAGGACGCGAATCGCCATCAGCACTCCTCGTCGGGGGCGGCCGGCCCCGGTACAAACCCCCTGCGGATGGTGGCTTCGACGCGCAACACCAGCGCCGGGAGGGACAGCAGGTTGAGAAGACGATCGCCGACCGGCAGCCGGGCCTGCAGCCAGCCGGAGGCCTCTCCCGGCGGCGGCTCGGCATCCCCGGTTGCGGCCGAGGAGACATCCACCCCGCTGCGGACCAGGATCCCGAGGTGATCGCAGGGCGGGGCGAGGACGACGCCGTACTCGTCCCCGGGGCCCGCCGGCCCGGGAACGCGGGGGGCGGTGCCGCCGGCGGGAGCCATGAGTCGATCGAGGTCGATGAGCGTGACGATCCGGCCGTGCACTTCCGCCAGGCCGGCGATCACGCCCGGCGCGCACGGGACCGGGCGGACGCCGCGCAGGCGCGCCACTTCCTGGACGTCCCTGGCCGCCAGTCCGAACCACTCGGACCGCGCCTCGAAGGTGATGATGGGATCCTGCACGTCGCGCTCCTTGCTAGCCGACCTTGAAGACGGCGATCAGGTCCTTCAGCGTGTCGGAGGTCTTCGCCAGCTCCTGCGCCGAGGCCGACATCTCCTGCATCGAGGCGGTCTGCTCCTCGGTCGCGGCGGAAGCCTCCTCGGTGCCGGCGGCGTTGTCCTCCGCGATCTTCGAGATCTCCTCGATCGCGCGCACCAGGCCGTCGGCCCCCTTGGCCTGCGCCTCGCTGAGGGCGGAGATCGCCTCGATCCGCTCCATGCTGGTCAGGACCGACTGGCACATGGCGTCGATGGAAGTCCTGGCCTCCAGGATGACCGCCTTTCCCTCGCGCGCGGCGTGGGTGCTGTCGTTCATGCTGCCGATGACCTCGGTGGACTGCGAGTTGATCTCCTTGGCCAGCTTCGAGATCTGGTCGGCGAAGCGGCGCGACGAGTCGGCCAGCTTGCGGATCTCCTCGGCGACGACCGAGAAGCCCCGCCCGTGCTCTCCGGCCCGGGCCGCCTCGATCGTCGCGTTCAGGGCGAGGAGATGGGTCTGCTGGGCGATGTGGGTGATGAACTCCACCGACTCGTTGATGCGCAGCGCCCGGTCCTTGAACCCCTCCACGGTCGCGGTCGACCTGTCGATGCGGGAGACGAGGTCGGCGACCTGCCGGGAGGAGTTCTCCATCATGTCTCCGGCCTGCCGGGCGCGGTCGCCCGCGTCCTTCGAGGCGCGCGCGGCGAAGCGCGCCTTCTCGGAGATCTCCTCGATGGATGCCGCCAGCTCGCGCGTGATCGACGAGGTCTTGTTGACCATGTCAGCGGTGCCCTCGGCCCCCTTCGCGATGTTCTGCATGGTGGAGGAGATCTCCTCCGTGGTCGCATTCATCTCCTGCGCCGTGGCCGACAGGCTCTGGGCCGACTCGAAGATCTGGCCGCTCACCGCGCGCACCTCGGTGACGATGTTCAGGAGGCTCTGCAGCATGGTATTGAACGAGCGGGAGACGTCGCCCACCTCGTCGTCGCTCGCCACGTCGACCTTGCGCGTCAGATCTCCGCGGCTGATGACCGCGCTGGCGCCGGCCAGGTCGAGCAGGTTCTTGGTGAAATACTTCGACAGCACCACCGCGGCCGCCAGGCCGATCAGGACCTGGGCGGAGACGTAGCCCACCAGGTCCCAGAAGTCGTAGACGCCCGGCGGCGTGAAGAGGAAGCCGGTCACCATGAACAGGAAGGTGGTGACCAGGAACGCCAGCCCGAGCTTCAGGCGCATGCGAGGACCTCTTCGCGTCCCCCGCCGTCGCGGGCCACGGCCGCTCCGGCCGTGGCGCCGGACGGCAGACGGCGGTAAACGCGGTCGCGCGCGCTCACGACGTCGAATTGCGATCGCGCCTCGCCGAACAGGCGCTCCACCCGCCCGAGGACCAGGTAGCCTCCTTCCGAGAGCGCCGCCGCGAAAAGTGACAGGATGCGCTCCTGGTGCTCCAGGGAAAAATAGATGAGGACGTTGCGGCAGACGATCAAATCGAGATCCCGCCGCCCGATCGGATCGAGGAGGCTCTCGCGCTCGAAACGGACCATGCCCTTCAGCCCTTCGGATGGCGAGGCGGTGCCGTCGGGGCGGACCACGAAATGGCGCGCCGACCCGGGCGGCGCCGAATCGAGAAGGGCGCGGGCGGGAAAGACCGCCCGCGCGGCCGACTGAAGGGCGTGCTCGTCGAGGTCGGTCCCGGTGATCCGGACCTGGATGCGAGGGCCGCCCGTCTGACCGGGCGCTCCCGGCCGCCGCTCGAGGGCCGAGGCGAACAGGGCCGCGAGCGAGTAGGGCTCCTCACCGGTGGCGCAGCCGGCGCTCCAGGCCGCGACGCGGTGGCGCCGCGATGCGGAACGCTGCAGGAGATCCGGCACGACCCTCTCCTCGAGAAACTCGAAGCACGAGCGGTTCCGAAAAAAGCTCGTGACCTTGATCGACAGCGCCTTCTGGAGCCTGCCCAGCTCCTCGGGGTGACGGACCAGGTAGCGCGCGTAGGCTTCGATCCCCGAAAGACGCAAGGCCCTTACCCGCACCAGGAGACGGCGCTTGAGGTACGTCTCCTTGTAGCGCGACAGATCGAGTCCCTGCCGCTCGACCAGGTGGCGGTGGATCGCTTCCCAGGGTTCATCGCACTTCGTCTGCGTGTTCACGATCGCGCGCGCACCGCCGGGAAGTATAGGTTCCGGTTACAGAAGGGTCAAATAGGGCGGACCGGCTGACAAAATCTGACGGAGGCGTTTCCGACAATCGTGCGGATGGACCGGGAGCGTTCGCGGGGGGAACGACCCCGCGCGGCCAACTCCCCGGGGCCGCGAACGGCTCGGGCGGCCCGTCCACGGGCGCAATCAGCGCGAAATCAAGGGATTAGGCCGGCCGCCGGTGGCTCCATCCGC
Source organism: Acidobacteriota bacterium (assembly GCA_016177515.1). Classification (GTDB taxonomy): domain Bacteria; phylum Acidobacteriota; class Polarisedimenticolia; order Gp22-AA2; family Gp22-AA2; genus Gp22-AA3. Next base: position 2,642 of record JACOUZ010000334.1, on the reverse strand, counting down.
ACGGCCGGCCGGCGTTCTCAGTAGCGATAGCGCAACAGAGCGCTGAGGACGTGGTTCTCGTAATTCAAGTAGTCCATGCCGAGGTAGATGGCGTTCGCCGAGCCCGGATCGCTGGCCGGAGCGCCCTGGACCGCCGACTGCAGGCCGTCGTCGAGGGTGAACACGCCGTCGCCCCGATCGGCGTAGAGCATCTTCGCCCGATCGGTCCAGCGCCGGGGGTTCTCCGCCCGGGTGAAATAGGCCCGGAAGCGATTCTGTTTTCCGAATACCAGGGAGAAGCGTTGGTCTTTCTGGGTCACGTCCCACGCCTTGAAGTGGAGCGCAAACCCCTCCTTCGGGCGGTAGGTGAAGACGAAGCGCTCGGCCAAGAAGCCGCCCGGGACGTCCTTGAACTCCTCGAACTTGGCCGAGCCGCCGGGGCGGTCGTCGGCGCGGTACTGCGGTCCCGCCGTCACCTCTCCTTCGACGCCGTCGTCAGTTCCCTGGGCCAGGACCGGCCCGGCGGAGAGGACGAGGATTGTGGCAGGACGAGCAGGTCAGCGATCCTTCCCGCATCGGCATGTGGGCCGAGCGCATGAGCGACGCCTTGCGCTTCAGGTGGCACGAGGTGCAGGTGGCGAAATCGGTTCCTCTGGCCAAAAGCTTTTCGGAGGGCTCGCCGCGCTCGTGGCAGGACAGGCAGATCGCCGCCTGCTCGTCCGCCTTCAGCGTCTTCGGGTTCCTGATCTTGCTCTTGTCGCCCTCTTCGGCGTGCGCCGCTCCGGGGCCGTGGCATGACTGGCAGAGGGTGGCGCCGTCCCGGTTGGCGACGCCGGTCCTCCCGTGCGTCGTCTTCTGGAGGGCGTCGGCGACCTCCTCGTGGCAGGTCGCGCAGACCCCGGAGTCGGCGAAGCCGCCCGGGGCCGGCGTGGCCGGGGCTTCCGCGGGAGGCGGCGTGTCCTACCGGCCGGCGGCGACGGGGAGTCCGAACAGTAGCAGCGCGGCCAGGGACGGGATGGCGGGCAGCGTCGGACCGTGCAGGTGCATGGGGGCATTCCCTCCATCGACAAAGACGAATCCACACGCACTGCGGCGGGCCGGAGCGCCTGGGGTCCGGGGTTCCCCATCCGGCCGCTGATGACGGTGAACTTGACCGCAATCGTCCGGGAGCGCAAGAGTCCATTCCCGCCGCGGTCCGCACCGTCGTGGTACGGGGTATTGATGAATGACCGGACGGCCCAGAGTCAAGGATCTCAGTGGACTTTGTTATCCTCTGAACGCGGTCCGGAGGGGCCATGGGCGCGGGGCGCCCGGCACGCCGGGACCGGAATGCTCCGTGGCGCCACACAAATTGACTCCCCCCGGGCCGTGGTCTAGAATTTCGCGCCCCTAACGCGCGCGCCATCCGGAGGTTTCCGCGGCAATGGAACAGGACATCAAGAGGATCAACGATCTGGTCTCGCGGGAGTCGCTGTTCGTCGAGCAGGTCCTGGGAGAGGTACGCAAGGTCATCGTCGGGCAGAAGGCCCTCCTGGACCGGCTGCTCATCGGCCTCCTGGGCGGAGGGCATTTGCTCCTGGAGGGCGTTCCCGGCCTCGCCAAGACGCTGTCGGTGAAGACCCTGTCCGACGTGATCGAGGCCAGATTCCAGCGCATCCAGTTCACGCCGGATCTCCTCCCCGCCGACCTGATCGGCACCATGATCTACAACCAGAAGGACGGGCAGTTCGTGCCGCGCAAGGGCCCGCTGTTCGCCAACATCATCCTGGCGGACGAGATCAACCGCGCCCCCGCCAAGGTCCAGTCGGCCCTGCTCGAGGCGATGCAGGAGATGCAGGTCACCATCGGCGACACGACCTACCCGCTGGCCCCGCCCTTCCTGGTCCTGGCGACGCAGAACCCGATCGAGCAGGAGGGCACCTACCCGCTGCCGGAGGCGCAGGTCGATCGCTTCATGCTGAAGCTCAAGGTCGACTACCCGGGGAAGACCGAGGAGCGGGAGATCCTCGAGCGGATGACGGGGCCCGGCCACCTCGAGGTGAAGCGGCTCATCACCCCGGCCGACATCCTGCGGGCGCGCCGGGTGGTCGCGCAGGTCTACATCGACAACCGGATCAAGGACTACATCGTCGAGCTCGTGTTCGCCACGCGCCGGCCGGAGGACTACAAGCTCGACACCAAGGGCCTGGTGCAATTCGGCGCCTCGCCGCGGGCCACCGTGTTTCTGGCCGTGGCGGCCAAGGCGCACGCGTTCATCCGGGGCCGCGGCTACGTCACCCCCGAGGACGTCAAGTCGATCGCCTTCGACGTCATGCGCCACCGGATCATCCTGTCGTACGAGGCCGAGGCCGAGGACGTCACGACCGAGCAGATCATCCAGAGGGTGCTCGACACCATCGAGGTCCCCTGACGCACTCGGGTCCGGCAAGGGGTGGCCCGACCGATGCTCCCGGCAGAGATCCTGAGGAAAGTGCGGCGGATCGAGATCCGCACCAACCGCCTGGTGAACGAGTCGCTGGCGGGCGAGTACCACTCCGTCTTCAAGGGGCGGGGCATGGAGTTCTCGGAGGTGCGGGAGTATCAGTTCGGCGACGACATCCGGAACATCGACTGGAACGTCACGTCGCGCATGGGGCACCCCTACGTCAAGAAGCACGTGGAGG
>JACOUZ010000343.1 GCA_016177515.1 Acidobacteriota bacterium | reverse complement strand
CCTCTACGTCGAGGACGCCGTGAGCGCGTATCTGAGCGTGGCCGAGGGGCTCGAGGACCCCGAAGTGGCCGGACAGGCGCTCAACTTCGGCACCGGCCGGCCCACCTCCGTCCAGGAGCTGGTGCGGGCGGTCCTCGAGGTGGCCGGGCGGTCCGACCTGAAACCCCGGATCCTCGGGAGCGGCAAGCTCGAAGGGGAGATCGACAAGCAGTACCTGTCGAGCGAGAGGGCGGGCCGGATCCTCGGCTGGTCGGCCGCGGAGTCGCTGGAATCGGGGCTCAAGAAGACGGTCGCGTGGTACGCCGGCTTTCTCGGCAAGGGCCGCGCGAGGGATGCGCGATGAGCGCCGGGGGGCGGCCCGCGGTGTCCGTCGTCATCGTCAACTTCAACGGGGGCGGGCTGCTCCTCGAGTGCCTGGCGCGCCTCCTGGAGCGCACGGCGGTCCCCATCGAGATCCTCCTGGTGGACAACGCCTCCTCCGACGGGAGCGCCGGGGAGGCCTCGAAGGCATTCCCCAGCGTGCGTCTGATCGCGAACTCCGCCAACGTCGGGTTCGCCCGCGCCTCCAACCAGGGGATCGCCCTGGCGCGGGCGGATTGCCTGCTGCTGCTCAACCCGGACCTGATCGTCCGCGAGCGCGCCGTGGACACGGTGCACGCCTACATGGCCGCCCACCCCGAGGTCGGCATCTGCGGCCCGCGCATCCTGCTGCCCTCCGGGAGGCTGGACCGTCCCTGCCGCCGCTCGTTCAAGACGCCCGCGACCTACGTCCACAAGGCGCTGGGGCTGTCGTCGCTGTTCCCCGGGAGCCGGACCTTCGGCCGTTACTACCTGAGTTACCTGGACGAGCGGCAGACCTTCGAGGTGGATGCCGTCATCGGAGCGTTCCTCATGACCCGCCGCTCCGTCATCGATCGGATCGGCCCCCTCGACGAGCGCTTCTTCCTGTACTGCGAAGATGAGGACTTCTGCCTGAGGGCGAAGAGGGCCGGGTACAAGGTGGTCTACCTCGGGGAGGCGGTCACGGTGCACCACAAGAGCTCGAGCGCGCGCCAAAAGCCGCTGCGCTCCCTCTATGAATGGCACCGGTCGGTGCTCCAGTTCCATCGCAAGAACATCGCCCCGGAATACGGCCCGCTCACCAACGGCCTGGTGTACGCCGGGATCTCGGTCGCCTTCGCCGCCAGGACGGCAGCGGCCTTGCTGCGGCAGCGTCCCGCGGCCGGACGGCCGTCGCGCCTCATGGAGAACGCGTCATGAAGGTGGAGGTGAGGCCGCTGTCCCCGCCGGAGCGCTTCCTGAAGCGCGCGCTGGACATCGTGGTGTCGGCGGCCGGCCTGATCCTGTTGTCGCCGCTCCTGGCATTGATCGCCTCCCTGGTGAAGCTGACGGGCCCCGGCCCCATCTTCTATCGCTGGCGCGTGGTCGGCGAGGGCGGGCGGCCGTTCACAGGGTACAAGTTCCGATCCATGCGCCCGGACGCGGACGCGCTCAAGAGCACGCTTCTGGCGCGCAACGAGATGACCGGGCCGGTCTTCAAGATGAAAGAAGATCCACGCGTCACGGCCCTCGGGCGCTGCCTGCGGCGCTTCAGCCTCGACGAGCTGCCGCAGCTCTGGTCGGTGCTCAAGGGAGACATGAGCCTGGTCGGCCCGCGGCCGCCTTTGCAGTCCGAGTACCAGCGCTTCGCCCCATGGCAGAAGGCCAAGGTCCTGGTCCGGCCGGGGATCACCTGCCTCTGGCAGGTCAACGGCCGCAGCGACGTCCGCGACTTCGACGAGTGGGTCCGCATGGACCTGGAGTACGCGCGGCGGCGGTCCTTCCTCCTGGATCTGAAGATCATGGCGATGACCATCCCGGCGGTGGTGCGGGCGAGGGGGGCGCGATGACGGCACGGCGCAAGGCGCTGATCACGGGGATCACCGGCCAGGACGGCTCGTACCTGGCGGAGTTCCTCCTCGGCAAGGGATACGAGGTCTGCGGCGTCGTGCGGCGCTCGAGCGTCGAAAATTTCGAGCGCATCCAGCACCTGCGCGATCGCGTCCGGCTGGTGCAGGCCGACCTCCTCGATCAGCTGTCCTTGATCCACATGCTTCAGGAGTTCCGCCCGGCCGAAGTCTACAACCTGGCCGCCATGAGCTTCGTCCCCACCTCCTGGACGCAGCCGGTCCTCACGGCGGAGTTCACCGCCGTGGGCGTGACCCGCCTCCTGGAGGCCGTCCGGCTGGTCGACAGGGGGATCCGTTTCTACCAGGCGTCGAGCAGCGAGATGTTCGGCAAGGTGCGCGAGACGCCCCAGACCGAGGACACGCCGTTCCACCCGCGCAGCCCCTACGGGGTGGCCAAGGCCTACGCGCACTGGATCACGATCAACTACCGGGAGAGCTACGACCTGTTCGCCTGCTGTGGGATCCTGTTCAATCATGAGTCCCCGCGGCGCGGGCGTGAGTTCGTCTCGCGCCGGATCACCGACGGCGTGGCCAGGATCAAATCCGGGTTCGAGCGCGAGCTGCACCTGGGAAACCTCGAGGCCCGGAGGGACTGGGGGTACGCCGGCGACTACGTCAAGGCCATGTGGATGATGCTGCAGCAGCCCGGTCCCGCGGATTACGTCGTCGCCACCGGCCAGTCGCACAGCGTCAGGGACCTCGTGACCCTGGCCTTCGAGGCGGCCGGCCTCGACTGGCGGGAGCACGTCGTGACCGACCCGGGTCTCCTGCGTCCGGCCGATGTCGAGGACCTGGTCGGGGACGCCTCCAGAGCCCGCCGGATCCTCGGATGGGAGCCAAGAGTCTCCTTCAAGCAGCTCATCCGGATGATGGTCGAGCACGACCTGGGCGCGGTGGCCGGGGAAAGCCGGACCGCCGCCGCGGAAGCCGCGGGCCCGTGGCAGGCCGGGCGGGACGCCCCGGGAAGGGAGGTCCGGACACCATGAGGTGCCTGATCACCGGGGGCGCGGGTTTCATTGGCTCGCACCTCGTCGATCGGCTGCTGCGGGACGGGCACGAGGTCACCATCCTGGACAACTTTGCGCCCCGGGTGCACCGCGCGCTGCGTCCCGCCTGGCTGTCGCGGGAGGCCCGGCTGGTGGTGGGCGACGTGCGGGACCGCGGCGCGCTCCTGTCCGCCCTCGAAGGGGCCGAGGCGGTCTTCCACCAGGCCGCGTACCAGGACTACATGCCCGATTTCTCGACCTTCATCAGCACCAACGCCGTGTCGACGGCGCTGCTCTACGAGCTGATCGTCGAGAAGCGTCTTCCTGTGGCCAGGGTCATCGTCGCCTCCTCGCAGGCGGTGTACGGGGAAGGTCAGTACGCCTGCGGCCGTCACGGGCTCGTGCAGCCGCCGGCGCGCGCGGAGGCGCGGCTGCGGGCGGGGGACTGGGACGTGCGCTGCCCGTCCTGCGATGCGCCCATGCGCGCACTGCCGCTCGAGGAGGAGCACACCAACCCGTACAACGCCTACGCGCTTTCCAAGCGCGCCGGGGAGATGATCGCCCTGCGGCTGGGACGCCTGCACGGCGTCCCGACCGTGGCGCTGCGCTATTCGATCACCCAGGGACCCCGCCAGTCCCTGTTCAACGCCTACTCGGGGATCTGCCGCATCTTCTCGCAGCGCATCCGCGGCCACAGGCCCCCCGTGATCTACGAGGACGGCCGGCAGACGCGCGATTTCGTGCACGTCGACGACGTCGTGGAGGCGAACCTGAGCGTCCTTCACGACCGCCGGGCCGACGGGCTGGCCTTCAACGTGGGAAGCGGCAGGGCGACGACGGTGATCGAGTACGCGCACGCCCTGCTGGAGGCGTTCCACAGCGATCTGGGGCCCGTGGTGAGCGGCGAGTACCGGGCCGGCGACAACCGGCACAGCGTCTCGAGCATCGAACGGCTGCGCGCCCTGGGGTGGGCGCCGAGGCACGGCCTGCAGCGCATCTTCGCCGACTTCATCGCCTGGCTCGACGGGCAGGGGGACGGCGCCGGCTTCCTGGAGGAGGCCGACGCGGCCATGCGGCAACGGCAGGTGGTGCGCAGGGTGGCGGGATGAACGAGGCCCTGGCCAGGAACCGGCGCGCGCTGTTCGTCCTGGGGCTCTTCCTCCTGGATGTCCTGGTGATCGTCCTGGCGATGCACGCCGCGGACTACGTCCGCTTTCACCTGGTTGCCGGAAGCGACCCGATCATCCACCTGCCGCACGAGCTCCTGCTGCGTGCGGCCCTCCTCGCGGCCGTGGCGTTCCTTCCCGCGCTGCGCGCGGTCGGTCTCCATAAGATGAGGCGCGGGTGGTCGAACCTCGAGCTCTGCTTCGCGGTCCTGGTCGGCTCGGGCCTGGGCGCCCTGGCCTTTCTCGGCCTGTCCTACATGCTGAAGGAGTTCGCGTACTCGCGCCTGATGGTGTGGATCTTCGCCGCCATGGCCGGCGCCGGTCTGCTGTCGGAACGGCTGCTGGTCAAGCGCGTCCTGCTCCTGCTCTTCCGCCGCGGCATCGGCGTCCTGCGCATCGTCATCGTCGGGGACTCCCCGGTCGCGCGCTCGCTGGCCGTCCGGATCCGGAAAAACCCCCACGGCGGGGTGCGGGTCGTCGGCCACCTGGTGGCCGCGGATGGCCGGGAGCCCGGCGGGCCGGAGATCGGACGGCTGGGGGAGGCCTTCGACGCCCTGCGGAGGTCCCGGCCGCACATCTGCGTGTTTGCCGAGCCGGTCCACGGCCGGGAGGAGATGATCGCGCTTCTGGCGCTCTGCCAGGAGGAGGGCATCCGGGTCTGGCTCACGACCGATCTGCACCAGCGCTATTCCCCGACGATGGAGCTGAGCGAGGCCGAGTCGATCCCGGTGATCGTCCTCGGGAACCTGAGGCTGGCCTCCTGGGAGCGCGTGCTGAAGCGGCTTCTGGACGTGGCGGGGGCCGCGGTGTGCCTGGTCCTGGCCGCGCCGTTCCTCCTCTACGCCGCCCTGCGTATCCGGCGCGCGATCGGCAGCCCCGTGCTCTTCCGCCAGAACCGCGTCGGGTTCCAGGGCCGGCCGTTCACCATTCTGAAGCTGCGCGCCGTGGGCGCCGCCTCTGACCGGGACCCGGACGCGCGCTTCTGCACCTTCCTGCGCGCTTACAGCCTCGACGAGATCCCGCAGCTCTGGAACGTCCTGCGCGGCCAGATGAGCCTGGTGGGGCCGCGCCCCGAGACCCCGGAGCGCGTGCGCCGCTACAACCCGTGGAACCGGCGCCGGCTTCAGGTTAAACCCGGGATCACGGGACTCGCGCAGATCGCGGGCGTGCGGGGCGAGCACGACTTCGACACCAAGTCGCGCTACGACGTCTTCTATCTCGAGCAGCAGTCCCTCCTTCTGGACCTGCGCATCCTGCTCAAGACGCCATTGGCGGTCCTGCGGCGGCGCTTCGCGCCCCCCATGGCACAGGCCGAGCCGGCCGTGGCGGTACCGGTCCTGGTCGCCGGGCGCGATGCTCCCCTAAGGGTCGGGCGCTCCGGGCAGCCCCCGAAGGAGGGGCGGATCCCATGCTGATCACGCGGACCCCGGTACGGATCTCCTTCGTCGGGGGGGGCACCGACCAGCCCGAGTTCTACCGCGAGCACGGCGGGGCGGTCGTTTCCGGCGCCATCAACAAGTACTTCTACACGGTCCTGACCGGACGGGAAGACGACGTCGTCCAGGTGATCTCCTCGGACCTGAAGGTCATGGAGGAGCTGCAGCGCATCCGCGTCGAGGCGTACGAGGGAGACCTGAGGATCCCGATGGCGGTCATGAAGCACCTGGGGCTGCAGCGGGGCGTCAATCTCTTCCTGGCCAGCGAGATCCCCCCCGGCACCGGCCTGGGATCCTCGGCCGCGGTCTGCGTCAACGTCATCCGTGCCCTTTGGGAGATGGAGGGCCGGCCGCACAGCAAGTATCAGCTCGCCGAGGAGGCCTTCCATGTCGCCCGGGAGATCCTGGGCGCGCCCGTGGGCAAGCAGGACGAATACGCCTCGGCCTTCGGCGGCATCAACGAGATCCTGTTCACGGGCGAGGGTGTGCACGTCGAGCCCCTCCCCCTGGACGACGAACGGATCGACGCCCTGGAGCGCCGGATTCTGCTGTTCTTCACCGGCAGCCAGAGGGACTCGTACGCCATCCTGGCGGAGCAGCGCCGCAAGAGCGAGGAGCGGGACCCGCGCGTCCTGGCCTCCCTGACCGGGCTCATGGGCCTGGTCGCGGAGGCGCGCGAGACGCTGGTGCAGGCCGATCTCGACCGCTTCGGCGAGATTCTCGACGAAGGGTGGCGGCTGAAGAAGCGCATCTCGGGAAGCATCACCTGCGCGACCATCGACCAGGCCTACGACGAGGCCAGGCGGCGCGGCGCTCTGGGCGGGAAGCTGGCCGGGGCGGGCGGAGGAGGCTTCCTGATGCTGGTCGTAAGGGACGGGGCCCGGGACGAGGTGCGCGCTGCCATGGTTTCGGGGGGATTCAAGGAGATGTCGTTCCACTTCGACCTGCACGGCTCGCGGGTCGTGTACAACGACCCGTTCTTCGACAGCAACGGCCGCGGGGGCACCCGCTGGCGCTTTGTCGGGGAGGCCTGAGATGAAGGCCTACCTGCTGGCGGCGGGACCGGGGACGCGCCTGAGGCCGCTCACCGATCGCGTTCCCAAGTGCCTGGTGCCCGTGGGCGGCGAGCCGGTCCTGGGCCGGTGGCTCAGGGCCTGCCGCCTCGCCGGCGTGGACGAGGTCCTGGTGAACACGCATCACCTTCCGGACTCCGTGCGGGCCTTCGCCGAAGGCCCCGGCCGGGCGCACGGGGTGAGGGTGCGCCTGCACCACGAGGAGCGGCTGCTCGGGAGCGCCGGCACCGTGCGCGCCACGCGCGACTTCGTGCGCGGGGAAGAGTCGTTTTTCATCATTTACGCCGACAACGTCTCCGACGTCGATCTGGCGAGCCTGCGCGACTGGCACGCGCGCCACGACGACCCGTTGACCGTCGGCCTGTTCCGGGCCCCGCACCCCGAGAATTGCGGCGTGGCGGTGCTCGACGGGCAGGGAAGGATCGTCGAGTTCGAGGAGAAGCCGCCGCGGCCGGCGTCCCCCTGGGCCAGCGCCGGGATCTTCGTGGCGCGCCTCTCGCTCCTCGGCCGCCTGGATGAAATCGCGGCGGAGCGCGGCGGGGAGGCCGGGGCCCTGGACTTCGGATACCACGTGCTGCCCCGCCTGGTCGTCCGGGGAGAAGCGCGGGGCTACAGGATCGAGGAGTTCCTGCTGGACGTCGGCACGCCGGAAGGGTACGCGGAGGCCTGCCGGCGTGTCTCGCAGGGGAGGGCCTGAAGCGGTGGGAGGGATCGCGCGCTACCTCGAGGAGGCCGCCCTGGTGACGCGCGCCATGGATCCGGTGATCATCCGGCAGGTCAGCGACGTCCTCCTGGCCGCCCTGCGCGAGGGGCGCCAGGTCTTTCTGTTCGGCAACGGCGGCAGCGCGGCGACCGCATCCCACTTCGCGGTGGACCTGGGCAAGGGCCTGCAGGCCCATGACGGCAGGCGCCTGAAAGCCCTGGCGCTCACCGATGCGGTCCCGGTGATGACCGCGTGGGCGAACGACACGGACTACAGCCGGATCTTCTCCGAGCAGCTCGCCAATTTTGCCTGCCCGGGGGACGTGGCGATCGCCATCTCGGGCAGCGGCAACTCGCCCAACGTCCTGAAGGGCGTCCGCACCGCGATCGAGAAGGGCGCCTTGACCATCGCCTTCACGGGCGACATGGAAGGAAAGCTGAAGGAGATGGTCGACCTGTGCGTCGTCGTGCCGTCCAGCAACATGCAGCACATCGAGGATTGTCACATGATCGTGGCGCACGTGATCTACACCGACCTGCGGGAGCGGCTGGCCGCGGGCGCACGCGCCGCTTCGGTCGGCCGTCCCGCCGCGTTCGGGCCTGGAGCGGCCGTCCCGCCGCCGGACTCGCCTCCCGTCTCCTGAGGCCGGAACCATGGCGACCACGGACGGACAGGGCCTCGGCGACAGGATGAAGACGCGGGTCAAGCGCGCCATCGAATCGGTCGTCTGCCGGATCGATCCGGCCTACGTTTCGTACCGCGCCCGCCGGGACTGGAATCACGCCGCGCGTCACATGCCGCGCGAGGTGACCGCGACCTTCGACGCCCGGGACTGGGAGACATACTGGGAGTCGGGGCGCCGCCAGGTCCGGGATCTCCTCGATCTGGCGCGCCGCGCCGGGCCGCTCGGCACGGGCCTGGCAGTCGAGGTCGGCTGCGGCCTGGGGCGTCTCACCCGGCCGCTCGCAGGCCATTTCGAGCGCGTGGTCGGCGTCGACATCGCCGGCGAAATGCTGAAGATCGCGCGGCGCGACGCGGCCGCCCCGAACATCACCTACGAGCTCCTGAAGACCGGAGAGAGACTGCCCGTGGACGACGGCGCGGCCGACTTCGTCCTGGCATGGACCGTCTTTCGTCACGTGCCCCGATCCACCTTCGCAAACTACCTGGACGAGGCGCGCCGCGTGCTGCGGCCGGCCGGCAGCCTTCTTTTCGAGGCGCAGGTGCGGGAGAGCGATCCCCGCCCCGAGCCGCCGCCCTGCGATTCGTTCAGCGAGCGCGAGTACTCGCCGGCCGAGCTGCGGGCCTGCTGCTCCGCGCACGGCTTCCGCGCTGCCGCCGAGCAGTTCGGGCCGTCCGTCACACCGGGCACGCAGACCCTCATCGTCGTCTGGCGCAGGTGAGCCGCACATGAAGCCCGGTTCCGCACCGGCACCACCCCTGGTCGAGACGATCGCCGGCTGCCGTTCCTGCGGCCTCGCGGGCCTCAGGACGATCCTGTCGCTGGGGCGGACCCCCCTGGCCAACCGGCTTCTCTCCCGTGATCAGCTGGGTGAGCCCGAGATCACGGTCCCTCTCACCCTCGCTTTCTGCCCCGGCTGCACCCTGGTGCAGATCCTGGAGACGGTCGCCCCTGCCGTCCTGTTCCGCAACTACGTCTACTTCTCGTCGTTCTCCGACACCATGCTGCGCCACGCGGAGGATCTGGCAGAGAGACTCGCGTCGTCCAGGGATCTCGGTCGCGGCAGTCTCGTCGTGGAGCTCGCCAGCAACGACGGGTACCTGCTGCAGTATTTCGTTCGCCGGGGCATCCCGGTCCTGGGGGTGGACCCGGCGGAAAACGTCGCCGCGGTCGCCGAGAGGAAGGGCGTCGTCACGCTCACCGAGTTCTTCGGCGCGCAGTTGGCGCGCCGGCTGCGCCAGCAGGGGAAGGCCGCCGACGTGATCATCGCGATCAACGTGCTCGGCCACGTCGCCGACCTGGGCGACTTCGTGCGGGGGATCGCCATCCTCCTGAAGGAGCGCGGCACCGTGGTGATCGAGGTGCCCTATGTCAAGGACATGATCGACCGCTGCGAGTTCGACACGATCTACCACGAGCATCTGCACTATTTCTCGCTCACGTGCCTCGAGCGCCTGCTCGCGCGCCATGAAATCGCCGTCGTCGATGTCGAGAGGCTGGCGATCCACGGAGGGACCATCCGGGTCTCGGCGGCGAGGGCCGGCGCGGGAGAGGCAAGCGGGTCCGTCGGGCGTCTCCTGCGCGAGGAGCGGGACTGGGGCGTCCACGCCCCGCGCTTCTACGAGAGCTTCGCCGAGCGCGTCGAGGGCGTCCGCCTCAGGCTCCGGGCGCTTGTCGACGGTCTCAGGAAACAGGGCAGGCGCATCTATGCTTACGGGGCCGCGGCCAAGGGAAGCACCCTCTTGTCCTGCTGCGGCATCGGCGCCGGGCACCTGGAATGCGTGGTGGACCGCAGCACCTACAAGCAGGGCCTGTTCATGCCGGGCAGCCATCTGCCGATCTTCGCTCCGTCGAAGCTCGTCGAGGATCGGCCCGACTACGTCCTCCTGCTGACGTGGAACTTCGCGGAGGAAATCCTGGCCCAGCAGGCGGAGTACAGGAGGCGCGGCGGCAAGTTCATCGTCCCGATTCCCGAGACGACGGTCGTGTGAAGGATGACGCAGACTGAGACACCCGTGCAGGGCGCGCACATCATCGACATCGAGCCAAAGACGGACGAGCGCGGCTTCTTCGCGGCCAGCTGGAGCCGGAAGGAATGGGAAAGCCGCGGGCTCAATCCGAGGATCGCGCGGTGCGCCCTGTCGTTCAACCGGCTCCGGGGCACGCTGCGCGGCATGCACTACCAGGCGAGGCCGCGCGAGGAGGCCAAGCTCGTCCGCTGCACCATGGGCGCCATCTACGACGTCGTGCTCGACGTCCGGCGGGAGTCGCCCAGCTTCATGCGCTGGTTCGGCGTCGTGCTCAGCGCGGAGAGCCGCAGAATGATGTACGTCCCGGAAGGCGTCGCCCACGGCTTCATCACCCTCACGGATGGGAGCGAGGTCTTCTACCAGATCTCCGAGGACTACGCCCCGGATGCCGCCCGGGGCGTGCGCTGGGACGACCCGGCGTTCGGGATCGGCTGGCCCACGCCGCCGCGGGTGATCTCCAGGCGCGACGCGACCTACCCCGACTGGGTGCGCGTCGAGGAACGCCCGTGATCGTCCTGGCGTCGGACTACGTCGGATTCAAGATCGTCGAGTTTCTGGGCGGCCGCCGGGATCCTGTGGACTTCGTCGGGCTCGATCCCGAGGACCGGGGAGGGTTCAACTCGGCGATCGAGAAGGCCACCCTGTTCCGCTGGCCGGCGGCGGCGGTCCTGGCCCCGGCGGATCTCGAGCGCGCGGACGTGCTTGAGCGTCTGGTCAGGTCGAGGCCGCGCCTGGGCATCCTCGCCTGGTGGCCCAGCATTCTGAAGGGGCGCATCCTGTCGATCCCCTTGGGGGGATGGCTGAACCTTCACCCCGGCTACCTGCCCCACAATCGCGGCAAGAACCCCAACTTCTGGTGTCTCGTCGACGGGACCCCGTGCGGGGTGTCCCTGCACTATGCAGACTCCGGCGTGGACACCGGGGACGTCGTCGCGCAGGAAAGACT